>CALEIX010000320.1 GCA_937898825.1 uncultured Elusimicrobia bacterium
TTTTCAAGCAGAAGACGGCATACGAGATGTAGAGAGGTCTCGTGGGCTCGGAGATGTGTATAAGAGACAGACAATACTCCGAAGGACTATTTTGTAACTTACGATATAGATCCTTTGGCCACGGTTAATGATAATGCCAACATAGGACTTGCCATACGAAGCACAGAATACTTTAAAATTAAAGAGCCCAAACGAATAATGGCCGAAAACGTGGGTATACCGCCGCTGGGAAAAACTCTTTCTTTGGTTGGCAAAATAAAGGAATATGCCGATAAAGTCATTATCAAGGCAACTCAGACGATTACCGGAGCGACTCTTGCGCAAAAAGCCCGGAACCAGGCTATATTGTCGTTTACCGCTCAAACAGATATCGCCGACGCCAAATTAAGATGGGTCATGGTTTACGCTTCGGGCACCGTACTTGAAGAAGGCAGCGCTCTCAATGATGTGGATGCAGTCAAAATTTGGTATGACCAGGACGACAACGGCTTTTTCAGTGATACGCTTGATGTTATGATAGGCAGCGGCACTTTTGGAAACACAAGTTTTGGTCCCCTGGTCGCCAAAGTTAATTTCGCAACTGAACGAACATTGTACACTGAATCTGAATTTGAAAGCAGGAATATATCGCAGAGATACTTTATAACTTACGATATAAAAGCTTCAGCCAAACCTAACGACGAGGACGGGAACCCAAGATATCTGGGCGCATACCTTAAGGCGGAGTCATTTGCCAATTACAGCCCGGATATAGACGATCCGAGTTTAAATTCCATATCATTGCCCAACGCTTACGACGGTGAATTATCCGGGTTGCCTTTTGATTCAATAGCGAGGGAAATAATATCTGCCCCCAGCACCGTTACTTTCATAACTGAACCAATTTTTGCCAATGACGTATCGGGCAATGTTCCGGCGATAAAACTTGACCAGGATATAACCAGCCCGGGGCCCGAGGATTCTGCCTGGTTGGTTAATACTACAAGCGGGATGCCTTCATTCGGTTACGCAATGGTTGACGGCGAAATAATATATTACAGTTCCACGACTGAAGACGCCCTTGTGGATGTGAAGAGGGGACAATTTGATTCTCCTATAGAGAATCATAGTTCGGGGACAGTTATAGGAACTTATGTGAAACAGGGCTGGGTAAATTTCCCTTATATGAAATGGACGATTTATACTGATGGCTACGGCGTAAGATGGGAGGGAGTGAAATTTACAAGGGTTCAGCCTTCCGGCCTGACAGGGTATGACGATGATATAACGGATATAACCATATGGAAGGATAATGGCAACGGAACCTTTGACAGGGATCCTGTGACGGGGTTGAATTTCAGTGATAAAATAGTCGGAACCGGAAAATTCGGCGCCAATAATGAACCGATAGGAAAGGCTACCATATATGTAAAAGACCCGGATTTAGAGGGTTTGGATTATGTGGTGGTGGAGGCGACTCCCACGGTTTTCTTTGTTTCCATGAGTATTGCCGCCGATTCTCGCTTTTCTCATGAGCAATTGGACCCGAAAAATGATGTCCTGGGCATAAAGATTGAATCCGAATCCAGTGTTATATTTGGCCCGGAGGGCTCGGGTCATGAAGCTTATTTTGCCGGGCCTAATGAAGGACTGCGAACCGTCGTATTGCCGACTTTGAATACTATAACGATGGAACCCGAAAATATATCTCCGGTTAATGTGACTCAGAACGACAAAAATGTACCTTTGCTGAAAATGAAGATGAACACGGATAAAACTTCCGCCAGAGTTGAAGCGGTCAAAGTAGATAAAATTGGTTCCGCCAATGACAGTGACATAGACCTTATTAAGGTCTGGAAAGACGCAAATGACAACTGTCTGTTTGACGATGTGGACTCTTCCACGGATGCCGACGGAAATTATCCAAATCTTATGTCTTACGGGAATGAGTCTTTCTCCGAAGGCACGGTTAATATAGCTCTTAAAAAACCCCTTGAAGTCAGCACCCAACCGGCTTGCTTTTTTATAACTTATGACTTTTCACAATTTGCTGTTGTGGGCGCGACCGTGGGACTTTCAATAAGCGACACAAGTTATTTTGTGATAGGAATACCCAATGAAATAGAATTGACTACCTCGCCGATAAATACGACGCTCATGACTGTTGAAGAAGTGCCCAGTGATGTTAAACTTGGGGTTTACGATACGGCGGGTGAACTTGTCGGGCAGGGCGGAGTCGGACAGGCTCAGGTGGATGTGCCGATGACCAGGTTTAATCTCGCTGCGGAGGTCGGAAACGCGAGATTCTCAGCTATAAAACTTGAAAGAACCGGGGTGTCCAACGACCCCGATTTTCCGTTCGCCAAGAACACCGATGTCAAATTTGTCAAGATATACCAGGATTCCAATCAAAATGATGTTCTTGACGCCGGCGACCACGATATATCTACGGCGAAAACGAAACTTTACGAAGAAGTTTCAAGTGGCACTGTCGTTCCGTTCAATCTTTTGGTTAAATCCACTGAGGGATTTCCGGCAAGCGGTTTCGTTTATGTTTCGGCCGCCGAACTTATGGAGTATTCGTCCATAGGTTACGATGCTGGAAAAGACGCCTCTTATCTGGTTATAGAGGAAAGGGGAAAACGTTTAGGCGATATTAACACTCCCGTGATAACTCATAAAGTGGATGCCGAGGTTGTGAAAGTTGATCTTTATGACCAGGACAATCCTCTTGATACGCAAATTACCATTAGTCTTGCGGAAACCCAGACGCTTTCTCCTTTGCCCCAGAGTTTTTTCATTGCTTACGATATAGGGGAAACTGCCGTTAAGAATAATAAGGTCGGCGTTGCTATACGGGACAAGTCGTGGATATATGTAAATATCCCGCATGATATTGCGGCGAAAATCAACTATAATATAAGCCAGACTTTCCCCAACGGGACATATGAGGGCGATTATCCCTACAATTCAAGTCTGGTTCCCATAAGACCGGTCACGCTCAAAGTTATTGGCGGAAGCATAGCGCCTAAGTCAGCAGAGAAAGAAACCTATAATGTCCCGGTTCTTACGGTGAAAATGAATACCCTTTCTGATTATGTAAACATAGGACAGCTGCGGCTTTATCAGACGGGAACAATAAGCACCACCACCGCTGGTGTTGGAGACGGAGACTTTGCGCAAGTCGATGTGTGGAAGGATGACGGCGATTTTGCCTTTTCTCCGTTGAATGACACAAAAGTAGGCTCAATTTCTCACAGCACTTCCGGGTTCAAGAGCGGAATAACTATAAATGTAAACTATGAGGGAATTCCTTATGTGCGCGTGTCTACGGAAACCACAGCATTGCATTTTGTCGTAACCATAGGCTCTACCGACCTGGCAGTGGGGGATACTCTGGGACATTACGCGGGACTTAAGATAAACGATTTTACCGATATTAAAGGTCCGCAAGGATTGACTTTGGCTGCTTCGGCGGATTACAATACGGCTGATTTCCCGATTGCATCTGACAATATACTTATTTCTCCCGCCGTAATTCAGGTGGCGCCCATTTATCCGGAGATTATCCTGGCTGATAATGGCTATCCGGCCTATGTTTTGAAGGACTCCTCAGGCAATGTGGTTTATGGAGCGGACAACTATCCCGAACCCGATGAATCTAAGTGGATATATGGTTCTCTTGGCACTTCCTGCGGCGCGGACGAACCTTTGGTTGATATAAATGGAGACGGCGTGCCCGATAATTTTGATTATTTCGGGATGGGCAAGTGCATAAATCTCTCCTTAAACAATACGGGGCTGCCCGTATTTGATGTTGACGGAGACAGGTTTCTGGATTTTGAAAGCAATCTGGATTATATTCCCGATAAAATAATGGATGATGGCGGCGGGAAACCTTTGTATTTCATAGGCGACAACGTAGAAAATCAGAGTTTGCTTTTACCGGTGTCCGAGAGGGGAATAGTGCCTTCGGCCTGGTCCTCCAAAACCACTGAGCTCAAAGGAGTCTGGACGCCGGCTACCGGTAACGTAGAGTCTTATGAAGTGAGTGTGGGACTTAATTTTGAGGAGCCGACCGCGGTGAAGGGTTCGTGGCAGCCCGTGGGAAATACCTTGAGTGGCGTCGCCACGAATATCGCTCTTTCTCCCGGTCATTTTACAAAACTCATAAGCAGAATCGGGGTGAATACTTCTACATTTACCGTGGAATCCACGGATGGTTTTGCCGATGAGGGATTGATTTATGTAGGCAACGAGATAATGCTTGTTTCAAAACTTGATTCGCAGTCTTTCGTTATAAAAGAAAGAGGGATGCAGGGCTCTTTTTCAGGTCCGCATACCGCGTGGGGAGAAACGGTTTCTGACAGGGCTTATATCCTTTCGGTTAGAGGCGTGATGTCGGACGGAACGTATGTGCCAAGTGAAAACGGCGCTCCCTTGTTGATTTACAGAGTGGACACTACATATCCCACAACACCGGGGGCGCCGGAGCCACAAGTGCCAAAAGGATTTGTCTCAGGTCAGACATATACGCTGAAATGGGACCCCTCTGAGGATAAAGAATCCAATGTGATGTCGTATGAGATTCAGGAAAGGGTCGGAAACAGTCCCGTCTGGAGAACCATAGCCGCCATTCCGGCGTTTAAAACGGGAGGAGCGGTAAACAATCTTTATAATGTGGGAGACCCGTCCAATCCCGGCGAAAGCCCAAGGGATGTAGGCGTGTTTTATACTTACAGAATAAGAAGCTGGAATTTTGCAGGCATGGCTTCTCCGTGGTCTGAGGTTTCAACTCCAGCAGGCACTGCCAAGACACCCGAGCTCATAAGCAATGTCTACAATTATCCCAATCCCGTAGATTTCAGGAAGGGAGGCGTTGAAGGAAAAACGGTGATAAGCTATGTGTTGAACGAGGATGCGGAGGTAACGATTACTCTCTACGATTTGCTTGGTTATGTCGTCAAAGAGTTGAAATTCTCAAGCGGTTCAGAAGGCGGAAAAGCTGGCCCGAATTTTGTTGAGTGGAACGGGAAAAACGATTTAGGTAGTTACGTTTCAAAGGGCGGATATATTGCCAGAATAAAGGCGTCAAATCCCAACGGAAGCAAGGTAATAATAAGAAAAATAGGAGTGATACATTAAGGATAAGGGATAAAGGATAAAGGATAAGGGATAAAGCTGTCTCTTATACACATCTCCGAGCCCACGAGACCTCTCTACATCTCGTATGCCGTCTTCTGCTTGA
>CALEIX010000321.1 GCA_937898825.1 uncultured Elusimicrobia bacterium
ATAAAATCAAAGACGAATTTTTTGATGATTACATTATCAAAAAAAAAGGCGCTTTTTTAGCTGCCAAAGCGTCTCCGGGCAAGGCTTTGTTTGATTTTTTGTATTTGAGAAAAAACATAATAATGAATAAAAATAATGCGAAGGCCTTAAGATTGAATTTGGCGAATCTTGCGCAAAAGGATGCAAGGGTTTTTATGAAATATGCGAAAATGGCTGGTTCCAGGATGGAAAAACTGGCGGAATGGATTTTATGCTGATTGAAAAAATAAAAGAAGTACTCAAAGAAAACCAGGGAACCCACGATCTTTTTAAAAGAACGATTGTAAAAGAATTCCTGCAGATGATCACTCTTTCCTATATCTACAATTCCTCGAAATATAAGGATTTGATTTTTTATGGTGGTTCGGCTTTGCGTCATTGTTACGGTTTAAATCGGCTTTCGGAAGATTTGGATTTTGTGAATGCCCAAAAAAGCGTTGATTTTGAAGAAATCGCCAGTGATTTAACGGGTTTTTTCAGGAAAAAACACTTTTTGAAAATTGACGCTAAAGTTCAAAAATTCAGGTTGTTGCTTAAATTCCCAATATTAAAAGAATTGGGATTGAGCGAATTTCCCAAAACCGAAACGATTTATTTGAAAATTGAAATATTTGAAAAATTCGGTTTTTGCAAAAAATATAACATTGAAAAAGTTCCCATTTTTAAATTCGGCGAGGCTGTTATTGTTAATACGTTTGATTTACGGACTTTGATGGCGACAAAAATCAAGGCCGTCTTAAACAGGAAATGGGAGAAGACATCAAAAACGGGCGAAAAATTGGCAGTGGTAAAGGGCAGGGATTATTATGATTTAATGTGGTATTTTCAAAAAGGAGTGAAACCGAATTTAAATTGCATTGAAAGCGTAAAAAGCATGAAAGAACTCAAAAATAAACTTAAATCGGCTGTCTTAAAGATTGATTCCCCAAGTGTCAGATATGACCTGGATGCTTTAATATCGGATAAAAATTTTATAGAAAATGTTTCCGCGGATATCAAGAAAATACTCTTGAGGTTTATCGACAAATTGGAATAAAAAATCCAGTGATTTCAGGAAGCCGGACTTTCTTGGAAGATTTTCGATAAGCGCCTTTCTTTTTCAGGATTCTTCTTAAATATTTGGGTATAACACGAATTCAGAAATGAAATAAAAATTTTTCAGGTATAGATTCATCTTAATGGAAATCGTATTTTACATTTAGTCGGAAATTTTGTAAAGTTTGTTTATTATGATAAAAAGACCTTTCTGGATAAATGAAATTGTTAAAGGTTGGGAAAAGAATCCAATAGTTTGGTTAGCGGGTCCCCGAAGAATTGGGAAAACGACTTTATGTAGAATGCTTGAAAATGATGTGTTATATTTGGATTGCGATTTACCCTCGGTTGAAGATATGTTAAAAGATCCCGAAGTATTTTTCCAGGACAGCAAAGAAAAAATAATAATTTTTGATGAAGTGCATAATTTAAAGGATCCTTCCAGAATTTTGAAAATTGGCGCTGATATGTTTAGCGATAAAAAAATTCTGGCAACTGGTTCTTCTACCTTAGCTGCAAGCAGAAAATTCAAAGATACTCTTACAGGAAGAAAGACAGTGATAAAACTTTTACCTGTGTTATGTAGCGAGTTAACATTGTTTGGAGATATATCTTTACAAAAGAGATTTTTTCATGGCGGTTTGCCTGGCGCTTTGTTGTCAAAAATCAAAGAACCTTCCTTTTATAGGGAATGGGTGGAATCTTTTTTCTCGCGGGATATGCAAAAACTTTTTGGGTTCAGGGATTGGGAAAAGTTTAATCTTTTATTTGAATACATTATGCGTAAAAGTTCAGGGCTTTTTGATGTTTCAAAAACAGCATCTTCTGTCGGTATGAGCAGACCGACTGTTGCCAGTCATATTTCTGCTCTGGCAATTACCGGTGCAATTTATGTGCTTCGTCCTTTTTTTGGCGGAGGCAAAGGCGAATTAATTAAGATGCCAAAGATTTATGGTTTTGATACCGGATTTGTGAGTTTTTTTAAGGGTTGGGATGTCTTGAGGGTGTCAGACTATGGAATTTTATTAGAACATTTGGTTTTAGAGTCATTATTGGCGGTTAATCCGTATGATAGGATAATGTATTGGCGAGATAAGCAGGGCAGAGAAATAGATTTTGTCCTTCAGCGAACTCGTGACTATATTGATATTTTTGAATGCAAATGGAATAGTGAAGATTTTTCGCCGGATGCGGTTAAAGTTTTCAGGAAAAGTTATCCCGGAGGAGAGAATTATCTTATTTATCCTGGTAATGCATCGTATAGAAAAATGTATAAAGATATTTCGGTAAAAGTATTGGGCATTGGAGAATTATTTAATCTCGGTAGAATGAAATAGCGATGGCGAAAAATGGCATTGTTGAGAGGAGGGCGACTTAGCGCGGGATACCAGGGGTTCACTGAAAAAGTCTATTTGCAGGGCATAAGGCACAGGTCGGAAGTCAGGAGTCGGAAGTCGGAAGTCACAAGGCACAGATCGGAAGTCGGGAGTCAGGAGTCGGAAGTCGTAAGTCGGAAGTCATGAGTCAAGAGTCAGGAAGTCGGAAGTCAGTAAGTCGGAAGTCGGAAGTCAGGAGTCAGGAGTCAAGAGTCGGAAGTCGGAAGTCACAGGGGACAGGTTGTGGGTTGCGAGAGATAAATAAGCGCAGAAAACATTGTAGCCGCGCGCCCCGTTAGAAGTAAGTCCGCCTAAGGCGGACTGTCCCTGTCGGGACTTCTAACGGGGCGAGAATCTACAACGTCCCAACACACTCCTACCCCAACCACTCCTACCCCTATAACACTCCTACCCAACCACTCCCGCATTGAACGCGAGTTTGCAACCCACGACCCAATGCGGGAGTGTAGATTGGTGTATATCAGCGCAAGTTTCCAACCCACGACAAATACGTAGATACGTAGATACGTTGATACGTAGATGCGTTGATACGAGATATTTTGGCAAGGCTAAAGCCTCGCTTTAAGTTTGTCTATTTCACAATTGCTCATGGTCAAATATTCCTCCATTTTTTCCTCCTTTCATTATCGTAAAAAGAGGTTTTACCATTTTGACCACTGACATTTCTATTTGCCGCAACCATGACATTTTAAAAAAATTTCTACAGACCAGGAATTGATATTTCCGCGAAATACGAAAATTTTATATATTGGTTAATACCGGGAAGTGGCTGATTTGGTGCCATTTTACTGAAGGAACCGATATGTTTTAAAAATAGCGGTAAAAGGAGGGTATGATGACGGAAGAAAGCGGGTCGGTTAAAAAAATCAATATGACCAATACTAAAAAAGAAATGGTAGAGGCGTATAATAAACTTGTTGCGCAATTGCAGAAGAAAAAAGAGGAGCGCTTAAGCCCACAAGAAAAGAAAGAGGAAAAAAGAAACAAGGAGATTGTTAAAATCGTTGATTCATTATCTTCGGAGGGTGTCATAAAAAATATTGGGGAGCTTAAAGGTGAAATAGGGAATTTGCTTTTGCGCATTTCGGGTAAATTGGAAGATGAAATCGGGAAATATGTGAAAATAAAAGAGGCCATCATGTTGAAGGAGGCGGAATTTCAGGAATTATACGACATAGAAAAAAACGCTCAGACCCTGGCGGCTTTAATAGAAGCGCAAAACTTAAAGCGGGAGGAGTTTGAAAAAGAAATTCGTGATAAAAAGGCGGCGTTTGAGTCTGAAATGAAGCAGACTTATGACAACTGGGAAAAGGAAAAGAAAGCGCGTGAAATTCAGTTAAAGGAAGAAGAAGAGGCGACAGAAAGGAAAAGGCGTCGGGAACGCGAAGAATATGAATATTCGATTAAGCGTCAAAACAATATTGACAAAGACAAATTGGAGGATGAAAGGGCCAAACTCAAGAAAGAAATGGAAATTTACAAAGCCGAAACGGAAGAGAATTTAGCCAGGAGGGAAGCCGAAATCGAGGCGAAAGAAGATGAATTGGCGTCTTTGCGCGATAAAGTGAATTCTTTTCCAAACGAAATGAAAGTGGCTTTAGACAAAGCCGCCAAAGAATTGACCGATAAATTTAAAAACGAAAGTAAAAGGAACGAGGAATTGCGAGAAAAAATATTTGATGGTGAACGCCAGGTTTTGAACACCAAAATCGAGGCTTTAACCCAAATGGTTGAAGAACAGAATAAGCAGATTTTAAGATTATCTCAACAATTGGACGGGGCGTATCAAAAAATACAGAATATCGCGGTCAAGACTGTTGGAGGTATTTCTTCGGAGAAAGAAACTTCAGCGGTTGGCGCGGAAGCGAAAAAGTAAAATTCTATCGAAGTCCGACTTCGATATAAATGTGCTTCGCTTTTTAACATATCTTGAAAAATTCGCTGGTATTTCGGACGCTGTACTTTCGAAATGGGGCAGGAAAGCGGAAAGAACGAGGTTATATTTTTGAATGTGTCGGAAAATCGGATTGTTTCTTGTCTGTCGCGCAAAATTCCTGAAACATCGGGTCTTTCCAGAAGGGTTTTAACAAGAGTATGTTGACTCGATGGTGTTTTTAATTAAGGTGATAATCAAGAAGTTTGCTCTCAGTTTTATCTTGCAGGAGTTTTTCAATGTCTTTTTTGCTAAATCAGGATACAACAAAGTTTCTGTTATATTCGAAATTTTATTGAATTTACTTAAATTTTAGAGTATAATCTAAAATGTTGGAAGAGTGTGGTATGAAAAAAAATCGTTATTGCCATGGATAAATTTTTCCCGGAGAACAATGAAGGCATAATTTATAAGTATTTGCCGGATTTTTTGCTGGAAAGATTTTAAGGCAAAGGACAGAGTGGAAAAAATATTGCTGGATTTGATTCTGTTAAAATCCGAAAAAACGCCGACAAATTTATAGGATTTCCCGGGTTCGGACGCCGGCCCCGGGACC
>CALEIX010000322.1 GCA_937898825.1 uncultured Elusimicrobia bacterium
AGCGTCAGATGTGTATAAGAGACAGACTATGTTTATTTCAAAAATTATAAATTCCAACAATTTTCAATAAAATTTGATTAATAAATTAAAATATATTATGATTGTCAATGAAGCTGGGACTTTAGTAGCATCTTTTCCATCTAAGGAAAAATACAAAGATCAGCTTTTAAGCAACATGTTGAGAGCTTTACAAGATGCATTTGCTTTGGTTATGAGAGAGAAAGTTAGTGAAGTTGCTTTTGAACGAATGAGTGCTTTTATTTTTGAATTAAATAACTTTATGATTGTCCTAGTATTTGAAAGGAAAAATCCAATTGATCTAAATCATTGGCTTAGGTATCAAGTAATGAGGGAACTTAGAGAGCTTTTAGAGAGCAAAACTAGAGTTGTAGAAAGCGGGTTCATTGAAGAAACAGAAGGAAAAATAGGCTCATTCTTTAATGAGTACAATGCATTTGTTGAGCTCCTTCTGAAGGTCAAGAGAGAGTTTATCAAATATAAGATGAAATATGGTTTTAAAGCGGTTAGATTAATGGACGGCTTTATTGAAAGGGAAAAATTTCTAAGATATATCAAGGGAATACCTACTTTGAATATTGAGGCCTTAAGAGAGCTAGAAATAACTATAAAGGAAATAAATGAAAAATTGCAAAGATTATTAAGAAGTCTTAAAAAACTCGATGAAGAAGCTAGTATTCCATTCAAATCCGATAAGTTTGCTCAAGCTCCGCTTTAGATCTTTAGTCTCTAATTAAAAGCTAAATACTCTTCTCTATTAATTTAAGGTATTCCGAGGGAAACATATATACTTATGAAACTTTTTTTAGGTTCTAAATAGATTCTCATAGAACTCTGGTGATATCTGTGAAAATTCCAATATTAATGGCTACTCAACATCCTGATTCTACTGTTGAAATACCGGTTTCTGAAGAAGTTAAGGAGGCTATAGAAGATCTAATGCCAATAGAGAAAGGAGGTAGAGGCTGCGATGAAAAAATGGTTGATTATGAAGGGAAGCTGACACCTTATCATCAAATGAAGTGGATAATAAATGAGCTAGGCTCGAAGGGTCTAATTCCTGGGGAAGACTTTCTAATAACCCCAAGAATACCCTCTCCTTTACTCGAGGAGCCTGATAGACATCTCCTCAGCCTTGTTTCAGCTATATCAGCAAACATTTTTTCTGCAAAATATGGAGGTCAAGCGATTAAATATATCATTCTTCCAATGGCAAACATGAATGAGTTTGACGCTTTTATGAATAGACTTTATAGGTTTAGGAAAGTGATTTCGGAGGAATATAGAATAGAGGATAAAATAGTTCCAATTCCTTTATTAGAAAGCATAGATGAGCATATTAATGCTAAGAAATATGCTGAAATGCTGATCAACAAGGGCGTTGAGAGTCCTAGGATATTTTTAGGGAAAAGTGATGCAGCGCTTTCAAATGGTCATATTGCTAGTACTATAAGTATGAGATTTGCGATATCAGAATTGGTCGAGGTAGGAGCCAATCCAATTATCGGTGTTGGTAAACCCCCATTTAGAGGGCATTTAGCTGAATGGAATATAGATACATGGGTAAAAGCCTATTCAGGGTATAGAACTGTAACAATACAATCAGCTTTAAGATTTGATACGGATAGGGAAGACTATATCCATGTGATTAAAAAGATTAAGAATAATGTTGGAGGAAGCCAAAATATTAATGAGGATCTTCTTAAATACATAAAGCCGTTCTCATCATGTTGGAAGAAAGTTTTAGGCAAAATATATGGGATTGTTAATAAGGTTGCTAAGCAAGTTCCATCCAACAGGGCGAGAATAAGCTCTTATCTTCGTGATATTAATGGAATAAAATTACCTAGAGCGATAAAATTTACAGCTTCTTTATATACCTTAGGGATTGGTCCGACAATTCTAGAGCTATATTACTGTCATGAGCTAGGAATAGAAAAAATAATTGATGGGATCCCAGAAATTATAAAAGATTTTAAGTTTGATGCAAAGTATACTGTTCCAGAAGTTGCTGCTAGGAATCTTAGAATTGACTCGTACAAACTTAAAAATATTTTAGATTCGTTTGGATTCGAGTGTTGTATAGAGAGTTCTGTAAGCAGAATTTTGAAAAAAATATCTAAAAAAATTGGTAAGGATGAGAGTATACGCCAAGAGCTGATTACCCTAGCAACAATCCGAGGATTTTTAGGCTAGAAATTTTGATCCAGACAAGTTTTTTCACTTAACAAAAAGCTTCTCAAGTAGTTCTTTCACAATAATACTATCCGCATCCTTTCCCATAATAATTGAAAATATAACCATCCCTATCTGAAAGAATAAGACTTTAGTATTCTTATAATGAGCCTCAATAATAGTTACTTCATCTTCTATTATCCCAGAAACCATTCTAGTCAGCTGTAAGTATGTAGCAGAGATAGGCGCTAATAAGTCACTTTTTTCGGTATCTCCGACACTTATAATTGAAATACCCTCATCGGTAGAAATCATAATTCCACGAATGCTTTTTATGCGACTCATTATGAAATTAAGTCTCTTTTTAACTTCATTGAGTAACTCATCTTTTTCTTTCTGTGTTAATTGTTTTTGCAAATTTCATCAATGCCAAAGAAGATATCAAAACAAAACCCGTTGCTTTGTCCGATTTGACCGCGAATTGTTCTGCGGAAATCAAGACTGAATTTTACAAAAGCCTCTTTTTCGTGAACGGCAGGCTGGCTTCAATGAGAATAGAAGCCGCGGAAAAATGCCTCGCTCGTGAGAGCCCGGAAGTTTTAGGATTTAACCTCGGCAAATCTCCCGACTTCAAATGGGGGTATAAGGGATATAATTGTAAGTGCAATAAGCATAACCGCCTCGGCTGCAGGAAAGAAGAGGGCTGGATTTGCAATCTTGTCGATTGTTCCGGCGATTGCGATTATTCAGAAAAGAGGAGATATTCTTTTCCCGGGAAATATATAGGCGCGCAAGACATATACGCCATGGTTCCCGAGAATATTGCCGACGAGTTTGTGGGCGGTCTCGTTCTTGACAAAGGCAGGGTGGAAAAGATCACCGTCGGCCGTGAGTTAACCAAGCACATAGATGGGGAAAAATTAAAACAAATAATCGCAATTCTGACGTGCCGCGATTGGCGGGTAATTAAAAAAGTCAAAGAGATGTCGGATTACCTGGCCGAATTGCGCGAAAAATCCGTTAAAGTTCCGGATTTTTCGGACACGGACATGAGAAAATCCCTGGGGAAAAAATACGACGAATTATTCGGCGACGCGGATCTTAAATACGGTCAATATGACGATGAAACGCTGAAAAAGTTTTGGAACGTCTATAAGGCGATTATTTCCGGCTCCCCCGGAAAAAAATATTTTTCAGAAGCCAGAAAAGTTTTTATGAATTTCAGGAAGCGAAACGCATACGAGCGGATGGAAGGAGGCGAATTTAAAATTTTCCTGAAGGAGTTTTTTTCGCTGTGCGTGAGCGCAGGAGATTTTTCGTTGGCAAGGGCATTGAAAAAAGAATATCCGGACGCGCTGGAAAACGAGTTTGTTCCCTCCGCGCCCTGAATTTATTCGCAGATTACGCAAAACTGAACGCAAAATACGCTAAAACCACTATTCGCAGATTACGCTAAGCGCAAAACCAATAATGAATTTTACCCCGCAGGCTGTCTCTTATACACATCTGACGCTGC
>CALEIX010000323.1 GCA_937898825.1 uncultured Elusimicrobia bacterium
TTTTCAAGCAGAAGACGGCATACGAGATGTAGAGAGGTCTCGTGGGCTCGGAGATGTGTATAAGAGACAGCCAATGGGATATCAGTTTGAGTCCCTTTCTGAACAAGGGTTTAGAGTCGTCGCCTACTATTTGTCCCATGTCTATCTGGTAGGAGGATATATATTCTTCGGCTTTTCTCGAGGCGTTTGAAATTTCCTGATAAACCTGTGAAGGAACCCTGCTTGGAAAGGATTGTCCCAGGCGCGTTTTGGCCCATTCTTTGCGCGTCCATTTTGAGCCGTTTCTAAAACATTCCTCCAGATTTTTCTGCTTAAAATTCAGCAGGACAATAAAAGCGAGTTTCGTCTTGAACATATCTTCGCTGAAATGGACAAAAGGAGAATAAGAAGCAAACAGCGGGTCTACCGGATGAAGATTTCCCGTGTCTTCGTCAAATTCTTTCCTGATTTTTAGCATAAGGGCAATGAAATGTCCCTTTATTGCCTCAAACTTGTTTTCAAATCTTTCAAAAACCGCATCCAGTTCCTTTCCTGAGAAGAAGTAATTCTGGCAGAAGTTGATAAAATCCCTTCCGCTCCCGTCTTCTTTTCGCCAGAAACAGGCCGTCTGCTTTACGCCCGTTCGGATTCGTGAAATTTCCTGCGGAAATTTTTTCCTCAGAGAATTTATGGCTTCATTTATAATTCGTTCCGTCATTTTTACCTCCACTGGTTATTGTTCTGCTGCTCACTATCCGCTATGTTATTTCTGCTCGAAATAAAGCATGTCTATAAGAAAAAGCGCTCCTAAGAGCAATGCCTTCTTTTTTAAATCGGCTCCGGGCGGGAATGTTATATTGAAGTTATCGGCGTCCGTAAACATTTCCTTTCCCAGTCCAGACCATTTTTTTAGAATAACTCCCGTTTCATTCCCATTCTCAAGAATTTTGAATGTCCATGGGTGAAAAAAGGGCCCGTGTATTTTGTATATCTCAATGTTGCCGGCATCGGTGACAGAAAACTCTCTCGAAAATACCGCAAATTCCCTTTTAATTTTTCCCAGGAAAGTGTCTTGAGAATCGTAAACGGACATTTCGTGAAAATAAAATTTGAAGGGCCTTTTCCCTTTTAGAGCATCCCGACCGTCCGGGTTCATAATATGCATCGTAAAGGGTCTTAAGGGTTTGAGAAACAGCCGGGCCAGAACATTTCCCTCTTCAGCAGCGAAATACAAAGAATTTCCATTTTCGTCGAACACTTCGTATTTATTCCTGGTTTCAAAGCCGGTAAGTATTTCTCCCCATTCTTTTCTTTGCTTCACGGCAATAGCGTTTGCATTTCCCAACTTTTCCATTTTTCCCTCCTATTTCAAATACAACGGCTCTCCTTTGGAGTCTTCAATCGTGGAATCTATTATCACCAAACCGTAATTTGGCGAGCCCGGATTTGCAAAATATATCAAACCGCCCGAATCGGAAATGACGGAAGATACACTTGCTTTTTTGTCGTTTATTTCCGTTATTTTACCCGACCCCGGTCCGCAGAGACGTAATTTCGGTAGTTGAGTTAGAAACTTCGGACAGAGTTCGGTAAGCGACAACGGGTATTTCAGATTCTTGGCGTAATACTTTTGCAAGGCAAAGCGCAGCAGTTTCAGTTTCTTCAACGCGTCTTCAACGCGTATTCTCAAGATTTTTTCCTTTCCAGCTATATTTTCGCTTTCAAGCAGGCAGTAGTTCAAGTGGTCGGCGAGCAGTAGCGCGGCCGATGTGCTTACTTCTATTTTATTTTCCAAAATGGCGCCTATGAAAAAGGAAATTTCTTGTGCTTCTTCTTTGAGTAGTTTGTCGGCATGAATTTTTGGTTTGTTTTGCGCCGTAGCGAGAAGCGGAGCGAAAAACATAATAAGAAGAAAAGCCGCCATGCGCGGCGCCGGCATAAAAAGGTCGGTTTTCCTTTTCTGGATAGGAATCATCTTTAAAATTATACAAAAAGTAAAGCGGTTGCAATGCTCGCCCCGTTAGAAGTAAGTCCGCCTAAGGCGGACTGTCCCTGTCGGGACTTCTAACGGGGCAAGCCCCTGGCGCGCTTAAACGCAGGTCGTAGTGCGAGGCTTTGGCCTTGCGCAGAGGACGCAATAACGCAGATTACGCAGAATATTCGCAAAAACGCAAAGGACGCAGAGAACAGCCTGAAGTAATGTAGCCGCAGAGCGCATCCGCCAAACGAACGGCAGCTTGTCCGCCGATGCTGTGTGGCGGAGACAGGGCTCTGCTAAAATAGCGGCTGGACAGCTGGACGGCTGGACGGCAGGAAAGTGCGAGGCTGTAGTGCGAGGCTTTAGCCTCGCCAATATATCTCGTATCAACGTATCAACGTATCTACATATCTACGTATTTGTCGTGGGAGCAAACTCGTGCTGATATACACCAATCTACACACGGTAAGACGGCTAGACGGCTGGACGGATGGAAAGGAGAAGGGATAAAGGATAAGTTAGGAGTCAAGAGTCGGGAGTCAGAAGTTGGCTTCCTGTATTATTGCAGTAATAGGAACGTCCGCTTTGAGAGGCGCTAATAGACGGTTAAAAATTCCTTATCACTCCAAATAAAATAACTGCAAGCAGTACAAATTTCAGGTTCACTTTGCTGAAAATCGTCAATACCCATTGGGGCTTTGAAGCATATAGAGCAATAAGAAAGAAAAGTGGCACTGAAAGAACATTGTAATTCCATGCCCGCAGAAAATCTCCTTGTGCCAGGGCCAGGAAACCGTGAGCAATCCCGCATCCGGGACATTTTAAGCCAGTAATATTTCTGAACGGACATATTGTCGGATAGCTATCGGCAAGTAAAGAAGTAAAGCCGAAAATTAAATGCGCGGCCGAAACCGCGACAACTGATAAAACAATTAAAATGGCAACTGCGCGCAAAAATTTGCTTTGATTGGTAAAAATGCCT
Organism: uncultured Elusimicrobia bacterium; assembly: GCA_937898825.1. Taxonomy (GTDB): domain Bacteria; phylum Elusimicrobiota; class Elusimicrobia; order Elusimicrobiales; family UBA9959; genus CALEIX01. The sequence continues at coordinate 2,940 of CALEIX010000323.1, forward strand.
TTTATCTTTTTTGGCGCGCGCATGATTCCCATTAATCCTGCACAATTTTGTTTATTTCATGCTGGTGCACGCAATCGACGAGCACCGAAAGACCGAATATGGTCGCAAACACGCTGATAATCGGAAGATTTTCAAAAACAGGTTTGTTCGCCTTTTGCTGGATTTCCGTTATGGCTATCCCCATCTGGTACTGATAGTAGATATGGTAAAGACCGCATGTTAGAAGGGAAAATATGGCCCAGCTCCAGAAACTGAATTCATCTTTTCCCAGAAGTTTGTTGCACGCTTCCATCTGGAGAAAATTCCAGTAAATATCGTATAACCCGCAAGTTATAAGAGTTAAAATCAGGTGCGCAGCTATATTCAGTTTATATTTTGAGAGGGCTTCTCCTTCGGCGTAAACATTTATTTCAGGCATTTTTTTCCTTCCTTTTGCGTTTGAAAGCGATTTTTTTTATTATAACAAATCTAATCTCCTGGCATCTGGTTTTTCGTGTTGTTTTTTTCGGCGCGGACAGTTATCTCTTTTCCCACATGCAAAAACGTGTTTACGTTTTCATTTTATTGCACTTTTGGATATTCTTAGATTATTTATCCTTTCGCCGAAAGTTTGGCAAAATCCGCACCGGACGGATTCTGGAAAATCCTGAGTCCAAATTCCGGAACGACCGCCAGGACGTGGTCAAATATATCCGCCTGAATCGCTTCATAGTTGGCCCAGACCGTATCGTTACTGAAGACATATATTTCTATCGGTAAACCATTTGGCGTGGGGTCAAGGTGGCGGACCAGGAAGGTCATATCCTGCCGGATTTTGGGATGGCGCCTGAGATATTCCACTATGTAGGCGCGGAATGTTCCCACGTTCGTCAGGCGCCTGCCGTTTATTAGAACTGAAGTATCAAAGTCAAACTGTTTGTTGTACTCTTCGATTTCCCTGACCTTTCTATCTAAATAATCCCTCAAATGCTGAAATTTTCGAAAATGTTCAATCATTTCCTTGTCGCAAAACTTGATGGTGTTCATATCGATATAAATGGCGCGTTTTATCCTTCTTCCTCCTGATTCGCTCATCCCCCGCCAGTTTTTGAAGGAGTCCGAAATCAGAGCGTAGGTTGGTATGGTGGTAATTGTTTTATCCCAGTTTCTCACTTTAACGGTGGTCAGCGAGATGTCTATGACGTCACCGTCGGCCCCGTATTTTGGCATTTCAATCCAGTCCCCGACTGAAATCATGTCGTTTAAGTTTAGCTGGAAACTGGCGGCGAAACCCAGCAGAACGTCTTTGAAAACGAGTATTAAAACCGCCGTCAGTCCGCCCAAAAGACTTAGCAGTCCCCACGGCGATTTTTTCAAAATTACGGAAATAACAAATATGCCGCCGAGAAAAAACATAACGATTTCGGCAGCCTGAATATACCCGCCTATCGGGTGTTTGCGCGAAGCGGGATAGCTTTGATAAACATCCATTAGCGCTTTTAAAAGAGCACTTGCGAACATCAGCGCCACGATGATTACATAGGCGCTGACCAGACGCTGCAGAAATTCCATAGTGCGGGGAAAATTTCCCAACGCCCATGGCGCGAGAAGGTAGATAAGCAGAGCGGGAATAAAATGAGAAATTCTGACAAAAACTTTGCGTTCAACGAGAACGTCGTCCCATTTTATCGAAGAACGCCTGGCGGCCATATGCGTCAGTTCTATTAAATAACGCTTAACCAGCATATTAGCGAGAAAAGAGCCGCCTATGAGAATAATGATCCTCAGGAGCATTTCCATTATGTTGGCGGTATTTATTGAAAGTCCGTGGTTTATTAAAAAGTTTTCTATCATTTATGCCAGCCTCGGGAGACCTCAAACTTGGTGAAGCTAAAGTAAAATTATATATTTTTCAGAAGTTCGTTTGAAGACCTTTTTTAAGTTTGCACTTTTGGAGAAAACCAGGTTTTAGTTGAATGAGTCTATCGTCCCGGAGGTCAATAGGTCTTTTTTCCAACCCTCAGCGGGACCTTTGCCTCTTAATGCAGGGAAAATTAAATGTTAAACTAATAAACATGAAGCGCAAATTTAAGTGCCCCGCGCATCTAACCTTAGGAGGGAATTCAAAATGAAAACTAAAATGTCTTATTGGTTAATGTTACTTTGTTGTTGTTTGTTTCTGTCAGGCTCTGCCGTTTTTTCACAAACAGGCGGCGGACTGAACGATAAAATTTTATCGGACGCGAAAATCCTGGGATTGAACACTAAAACTGACGAAATTCCAGTAGCGCGAATTCCGCTTCCTGCTCCGGCTCCGTCGCGCGTTTTTAACCCGGAGTCCCGCATCCTGCCGGAAAATTGCCATAATATGCCCGTGTTGTATGTGGAAGACGGCTATCTTTATAAGAATGGAAAAAGACTTGGTCGCAATGTTTCAGCGTACAAGGGCGCCTGCTCTGGAGACGTGGCGTGGAGAGATACTTACGGAAGACTCTACAAGAATGAGACCGAACTGGGAGACTCCAACGGAAGCTTTCAGATAGCCCTGTATACCGGCGATGTGTTCTGGAAGGACAATTACGGAAGGTTGCACAAAAACTCTCAGAGAATCGGAGATGCCAAAAGTTTTAAGGTAGCTGATTACACCGGGGATGTGGCATGGCAGGATGGGTTTGATCGGCTCTACAAAAACGAGACCAGGCTTGGAGATGCCAGCAGATATCAAATAGTTGGACGCACCGGGGATGTGGTTTGGCTGGATCGCTACGGCACTCTTTACAAAAATTCCGAGGAACTGGGGGACAGCAACAGGTATCAAGTGGCCAGGTGGACGGGAGATGTGGCGTGGATGGATTCTTATTCCAACCTTTATTTCAATAAAGTGAAGGTGACCTCAAGTTGCCAAAGCTTTACTCTGCGTGAAGACGGAAAACTGACCTGGAGGGACAGTTTCGGCGACCAGCATATTTATCAGCCATAATTTTACTTAATTAGAGACTCCCGCGTTAGGCATTTTTGCCGCGGGAGTTTTTAATTTTTATATGCGTTTCATCTCTTCCAGATGTAAATGAAGGGATGAGGGATAAGTCAGGAGTCGGGAGTCAGGAGTCGGTTGTAGCTGCAGAGCGCAGCTCTGCCAAAATAGAAAGGATAAAGAGTGAAAAGTGAAGAGAAAAAACAGTAATGTAGCCGCAGAGCGAATCCGCCAAACGAACGGCGGAGACAGGGCTCTGCTAAAATAGTGGCTGGACGGCTGGACTGCTAGACAGATGGACGGCAGGAAAGGATAAGGGTGAAGAGTGAAAAGTGAAGAGTGAGGAGTTTATAGCGTTGAGCGTTCATTGCGTTTATTACGTTTATTGAGTTCATAGAGTTAATTGAGTTTATTGCGTTTATTTGTCTCTTGCGACCCACAACTTGCGCCTTATGCCATCCGCCTTATGCCTTGTGTTCCTGTGCTCTTGTGACTTGTGCTCTTGCGCTCTTGTGCCCTGTGCCATTTAGGCTGGCCCCGTTAGAAATTTAACGGGACTAAATTTTCAAGTAAGAGCTATGAAGCGGGTAATAAGTCAGTAGATGTTTTAATGGCGAGACAAAGATAATTTCTTGCGTGTCCCATTTCTAACGGGGCGCGCGGCTTACTTGAAGGGAAAGTGTTAAAAATATACAATAAAATGTCCACTTTAATCAGTCAACAAAATTTGGGATATACTTTCTGCACTTGACACTATGCCCTCATTGGAGGAAGAATGACAAAAAAAATCATATTTGCGGGTTTAATACTGTCTCTTATACACATCTCCGAGCCCACGAGACCTCTCTACAGCTCGTATGCCGTCTTCTGCTTGAAAAAAAA
>CALEIX010000324.1 GCA_937898825.1 uncultured Elusimicrobia bacterium
AGAAGACGGCATACGAGATGTAGAGAGGTCTCGTGGGCTCGGAGATGTGTATAAGAGACAGATATTATACCGGCTATCATAAAAACAAAAAAAAGGAACCCGGCGACAGATATTTAACTGCGGATTTGGGTGATATCACAAGACAAGTGCGTGAAATGGAACCCTATGTAAAATATGTTGAAAAAGGTGGAGTGAGACTGCAGGTTTTTGACGAGAAAGATGCTCGAAAAAACAAAGAGCCCGACGAAACAATTTTACTTGTGAGAGAAATTGTCGCCGCTCAAAATGAAATGATGAAAAAAATCAAAGCGGGAAGAACCGATGTTTTTGGCCAGGTGGACGCAAAAAAATATCCAAGAATAGCCAGATGGCGCAAAGCGGCGACAAATTTTCATAATGTTCGCAATGGAAAAGTGAAATCTAAATATCATCCTTGTGGAACAAAAGATCATCCTGTTCCTGATTTTACGCCATCGAGAAAATATTATACATCCAGGAATCCCGAAAAAGCTCTTTTGGATTCAGGTTTTCATCGTACCGCGGCATACGCTTGCGGCGAATACGGTAAAAACTGTTCGGATAGAGATTTTACGAAAGACAGAGACTATGAAGGGAGTTACGGACATTGCGATTCGCCGATTTTCAGGGACCATGGCTATCTTGAGGGAGAAGAAGAATATAGTATTCAATACGGCGAGCCAAATCCTGAAATTCACACTTATAAATGGCCATATATAAGCTGGGCGATTTATGTAAACTGGTGGCATGAAACATATTAAGAATAAAGAGTTTAAGCTTGTTCGTATCCTTCAATTTTTCATTTCCCTGTGCATTTAACGCTTAAAAAGTCTATTTGCGAGGAAAATTGGTGAAACCGAACGATGATTGGCGGTTTAACCAAAGTCACACCTTATTTTATTGACAAAGCATTATAGAGTATATTATAAATATAATAATAGCTAATTGAGGAATTGACAGCAATTTTGAGAGATTGGCGGGAAACCAGGCTCTTTGGTAAACATGGGATTATCTTTGAGTAACTTAAAGATATAGTTTTATTTCATGAGAACTTGCTTCCGATTGGATTTGCGGAAGAAAATTTTCCGCGAACCAATCAAAAAGTGGGCGGCTGTGAAATAAATTTAATTTTTGCGATACAAGATACCGGCGCTGAGCCCTTTTGTATATTCGGGAAATTTATCTATGTAGTTGCCCCTTCCGTCAGGGCCGAAGACACGAACCGTTTCTTTAAAATCAACCGGTTCGGCTTTCGAATCAGAAGACAAGCCGTAATATTTAAGAGCGAATTTTGTCGCTTTCCAGAAATCCTTACACACTCTTGGCACGCCGTAAGCTATCGGATTTCCCGCGATATTGGCGTATCCGGCGATTTGTCCCAGACTCCTTATCAAGGCGCTTTCATGCAGGCCGACGTACATTCCGACAAATCGGTAATAATTTTTTCCGGCCGCATACCTCATTCCTTTAATTTTTGACACCAATCTGCGATCATCGTGGAATATTTGGGCCAGGCTTCCAGCTCCCATCGTAAAATTGCCTTTGGCCGCTAAAATGGATTCAAGAAGAAGTTCTGATTGAGTCAGTTTTCCGTGTTTTATGGCGTTTTTAATACTTCTTCTCAAAGATTCTGTTTCTCTGTCATTAATGTTGAAGCGCGCGTATCCTGAATTTACGAAGCGTTCCCAGTTTTTTTTCAACGAAGAGTCTTGAACATCTCTATAGGAAACATTTTTTTTAGTCAATAATCTATAGGCAAATGCGGCTGCTTTGGCGTCCATGTAAAGCGTGTATTCATCGTCATTATTATCGCTTTGATACATTGCGTTATGCTCGAGTTTAACAACGGCGCTGACGCATTTTAGATTTTTCACGCAATTTCCTTCGCTGAATCCCGATTCCAGAATACCACGGCATCTTTTTTCCCGGGCCACAAATAGGTTTCGGGTCATTTCGGGGATTCTTAGAAATGAGTTTTGCAAGTTTGAAACGTTTCCTCCAAACTTTTTAGCGCAGGCGTCTAACAGGGTCGAATGGTCGGAATAATTATCTTCGCTTGCGACTGCTTTCGGAACGGGCAGGGGAATGTTGGCGTTATTCCGGTTGGATTTCAAAATTTTAATATCGCCTTGAGCTTCTTCAAATGAGATGTCATTTGGCGCGTCTCGCCAACCAGGCAAAAGGTTTATTGCGGGAACGCTATGGAAATATACAAAGCATTCCGCAACGAACAAAAGAATAATAATAACCGCCGATTTGAAAGATTTCATAATGCCTCGTTTTAACCGCGCGTTATTAGCACGAGACAAATATATAGCGCTAATCTACAAAATATAGTTTAAAGAATATCTCTTGACCTGTCAAGGGGCTTGTGGACCTGCAAAACGAGAGAGCAGGAAAATATTTGGGCTTTAAAACGCCGGCAGAAGTCTTTAATAGATCTGTTACACTTACTCCTTGAATCCGCCAGGCCTGTGCCGAATATAACCGTTATGATTCCCGTCGTTTTTATAGATAAAATACTACTAAATTTAAGGGTTTGAAACACCGGCTTATATCACAAGTTTTCTCAAAGTTGAAAAAGGAGATGTTAACGCTTTTGAAAGTATCCATCCGGACAATATAGCCGAAGTGACTCCGGTACCGGGCCTTGTCCAATGTCCGACGTGAAACAGGCCTTTTACGGGCGATTTCATCGAAACCCTTTTTAAAAGGGTTTGTTCCGGAGTATTCGCCCAACCGTACATCGAACCGCGGCAAGAATTTGTTATCCCGTTCAGTTTTTCCGGAGTCAGTATCTCTTTCACCTTGACATGGGCAGACAAACCAGGCAGAAGCCTTCTTTCAGTCATCTGTATCATTTCCGAAGCGATATCGTTTTCCCTCCCGCGCCAGTCGGGATTGCTGTCCCACGGAATCATGCTGGTGAGGATGAGCGTACTATGGCCCTTCGGAGCAAGTCCCGGAGAAATTCCGCTGGGGGAATAAACGCTCAGACCGGTGATCTTTCCCTTTAGCATATCCCTGTAAGTCGCGTCATGATCATAGCCCGGAAAAAGCATGTATTCATGATGTTTTAGGCCTTTTTCCGCGACATTGCAGTTCAGGCCCAGGCATACCCTGAAGGGCCCCATTGAAATTTCCTTCCTTCTTAAAGAATCAACAAAAGCCGCGGGCGCGTTTTCCGGTCCGAGCAATTTCTCGTAAGTGTGTAACATGTCGGCGTTTGAAATCACGATATTGGAATAAACCTTTTTTCCACTTTCAAGTTCAACCCCGCACGCCCGTCCGTTTTCCACCAATATTTTCACGGCTGGATTGCATGTTGTTAATTTTCCCCCCGCTTCAAGGAAGGCTCCCGCCATGGCGTCGCTAAGTTTTTGAGATCCCCCGACGGGATAGTAAGTTCCGGAAGAATACTGCATTGAAAGAAAAATATGCATCATGAGACCCGAAAGCCGCGAAGGTGGCAGGCCGAGGTAAACCCAGGAAGAATGAATCACGGAAAGCAATTCGTCGTTTCCCGTCCAATGCCGTGCCATTTCTTTCGCGTTCATCTCCCCTTTCAGAAACATATTGAAAAAAGCGTCAAATGACCGGCGCGGCAGTTTCCGCAGATTCAAATCTTTCTTAAGCGCCGAAACCGTTTTCTTGTTAATTCCGTAAAGCAATGTCTGGGCAATGTAACCGTTCATTTTCATTGATTCAAGTCGGTCCATCATCGTGCATATATTCTTCTTTTCCCCGGGAAAATAATCAAAAAGCTGTTCCCTGAATTCTCTTTCAACTCCCCAGATAAAGTAATCCCTGTCCGGCATTCCTATTATCAGGAAAGGGTTTATTTTTTTGAATTCAATTTTTCCATCCAGCCCGTATTCCTCGAGAACGCCGGCGCAAGCACCATTGCCGGAAATTCCCGAGAGTTGATGCACCGCCAGATCAAACGTATAATCCCCGAATTTTCCGGAGGTGCAATTTCCCCCGACTTTTTCGTTTTTCTCGACCAGAAGAACTTTTCTTCCCTTTCTGGCAAGACCAATGGAAGCAGACAAACCTCCGGGGCCCGCTCCTATGATTACGGCGTCATACATGGTTTTAATCATACTATTTTTCTCTCAGCCTCCTGAATGAAACAAAGTTCCTGAATAACCCGAAAGCCCTGGCCGGAATATCCCTTTTAACCGGCCTGTCGCGCAGAATCCACCACATCCTTTTTGGGTTAAAATAAAAACCCGCATAAGCCCATTTGTAAAGGACGCGGTATTTCTCGTCCGGAACTTCGCTCCCGTTGAAAGGGGCGCCGAAATATTCGTAATCTATGCTGCTGGCGCCCTTCGGTTCCTTGCCAGCCCTGATGAACATGTCGTAAAGCTCGGTGTTCCTGTATGGATTAGGCGTGAAAAACAAGGCGAGATGGAGTCTGGATTTGTGAGCGAATTTTATCGTCTCCTTCATTTCCACTTCAGTCTCGGTAGGGAGTCCGAGCATGAAAAACCCGCGCGTGAATATCCTTCGTTTTGACATGGCGTTTATGGTCCTCTCCGTCCTGTCGAGGGAAAGTTTCTTGCTGTCTCTTATACACATCTCCGAGCCCACGAGACCTCTCTACATCTCGTATGCCGTCTTCTGCTTGAAAA
>CALEIX010000325.1 GCA_937898825.1 uncultured Elusimicrobia bacterium
GAGCAAATATCCTTGCTTTTCGCTTTCTTTCAGCGGTCCTGCATGAAATAAAAATCAGGGCAAGAGCGAATAAAAAAATACTTTTTTTCATCTTTTTTGCAAAGTGACCGCAATTTCCTTTTCTTTCCCTTCAAAGATATATTTTACTTTGACAATGTCGCCCGCTTTGTATTTTGCCAGAACCGTTGAATACGAGCTTAAATTTTCCGTCCTGTTGCCATTAACAGCGATGATTACGGCGCCGGTTTTGAGTCCGCTCTTTTCCGCGGCGCTCCCCGCAAAAGTTTTTTTTATCCGCACTCCTGCGCCCGTGAATGAAAAGTCGGGCAGGAAGCCCAGAGATCCCAAAATTTTTTTTCTCTTTTTCTTTTCTTTTCTTTTCGGCCGCTCCCCTTTTATGCGGTGCCCCGAGGCCAACTGTTTCACTAATTCCCCGGTCAGCGTGGCCGCTTTCGCCATGCCGTTGTAATTTATTTTATCCGGCGTGTCGGACGGTTGATGATGATCTTCGTTCGCTCCGGAAAAAATCTGCACAGCGGGAATTCCGACTTCTGAAAAGCTTATTTGATCGGAAGAATCGAGATTTTCTTTGGATATTACACTTTGAATGCCGGTAACGTATTGAATGCCCATGAAAATGTACGGCCATTTTCGCGAAGATGCCGAATTGAGAATCAGTATCTTGCCGCCGTTTAATCTGCCGACTGTGTCGAGATTGACCGCGGCGTTGATGTTATTTATTTTCTCTCCGAGACTTTTAACGAAGTGCCTGGAGCCTATCCTGCCTTCTTCCTCTCCGTCGAAAGCGCAGAACAGGAGTGTTCGCGGGGTGGGGCGTTTTGCAAAATATCTGGCCAATTCAAGCATTACGGCTATGCCCGAGGCGTTGTCGTTGGCCCCGGGATAGTATTTGCTGTTTTTCGCTCTCAGGTGGTCGTAATGGGCGCTTATCACGACGTAGTCTTGCTTGAATTTTTCATCGTTTCCTTCAATCATGCCTACTACGTTTATTAATTCGCCTTTTTCCCCGCCTATTTTTTCAATCCAGCTTTGAAAATAATTTTTGCCAAAAAATGGCGCAAGTTTGTATTCCCTGAATTTTTTTTCAATATACTTTGCCGCTTTGTTTTTGTTTTCGGAAAACACATATCTGCCTTTCAGTTTGCGGGAGAGAAAATCAACGGTTCTGCGCATTCTTTTCCGGGAGAATTCGCAAGGGGGATAGGCAAGGGCTTTTCTTTTTTGAAACTTAAATTCGGCCTTGCCGGAAAAAACTTTTTTAAGCGGGGAATGCTCAGTTTTCCATATACCTTTGAAATTGTTCACGTTGGCAGAATCAAAAGATAGATAGGAATATTTTCCGTAATGGGGAATTTTCCTTGAAAGGACTTTCTCGTCGGCTTTTTCCGCCAGGTTTATAAGCGCCACGGAACGCGCGGGATTTAGCGGGTTCGAAAAAACGAAAATGAAACTGTTTTCTTTCGCGGGCAGCTCCCTGCCTGCGCAGATGGCTTTCCCATCACCAATGAAGCAGGAAAATTTTTCAAGCTCTTTCGCAGCTAATCTTGCGAATTTATTTTCCAATCCCATTATAATTACGCTTTTGTTTTTGGGGAATTTTAAAACCCCGGCGTCCATTTTCACAATGGGAGCGTTTTCCGGATTCTTCTTCCATTGCATAACAAATCTTTTGTATTTCTCCGTTTTGCTCATATCTGAAGAGAGTATTATCACCGGCTTTTTGGCCCCGAGTAGTCCGGAAAAAACCGGGGGTGTTTCAAGCGGGGACAATTTTCGAAAAACGTCGAATTCGGGGTCTATCCAGATTCCCTTTGGCTTTTCACTAAGGGTGAGTGTATAGGAAAATTTGTTTTTGTTCAGTGTCACGTTTCGCATTAGTGTTTTTCCGTTTTCAAGCGATACAGCCACGGGAATGTCAAGGTTGTAAATATCTCCTTTTTGCGATAATTCGAAAGAAAGAATATATTTACCTTTTTCTTCTTTCAATTCGGTTTTCCCCAGGGATATTGACGGGGCACCCTTTAACTCGACCCATTGTTTAAAAAAGTTCGTCAGATTCTTTCCCGTGACTTTTTCGAATATTAGCCGAATATCCTTAAACGAGGCGTATTTGAATTTATATTCTTTGTAGAATTCCCTCAAACCTTTGATAAAAAGATTGTCTCCGAGTTTGCGCCTGAGCATGTGGTAAAACATCATCGCTTTTCCGTAACCGACGGCTTCCGATGCTGAGGAGTGGCGGGAGCGAAAATCGGTCAAAGGAAAATCCTTACCCTCGGCGGCGTAATCGGCGTATTTTTTCAGTGCCGTCATTCGGTATTCCTTTCCTTTTCCCTGCTGCTCTTTTATCATATAATCGGCGAGATAAACGGTCAGTCCCTCGCACCAGTTTCCCTTTTCATAGTCCACAAAAACTCCGTTGCCCCACCAATTGTGCAGTATTTCATGGGGATAAGAGGAGTTTATTATGAAAGGGAGTTTTATTACTGTGGGGCCGAGAAGCGTGAAAGAAGGAAAGCCATAACCGCTTTCCCAGAAGTTTTCGACCAGAGCGAATTTGCGGTAAGGGTAGTCGCCCAAAAGTCCGGAATATATATCCATCCATTTTTTCGCGGCCGAAAGGTATTTTTCGGCCAGGTTCTTGCCTGTTTTCCTCAGATAAGCGTAATACGAATAGTTAGCGTCTGCCTGCGAGTATTCCCTGAATTCAGAGCAGGAAAGAGGAATGGCGTCCACCGGATTTTTCTCTTCCCAACCACCGGGAATTTTGCGACCGGCGGAAACGCAGTCAAAAGTAGCATCTATCTTATATCGCAGGGAAAAAGAATTCAGGCTTTTTGGTATATAGGGATACCAACCGCTTTCAGCGTTGAGATAAACTCCTTTTTCGCATATAATGCCGGATGTTTCAGAAAAACTTCTGGCATAATTTTCGGCGTTTTCCCGCAAAGGATGGTATATTACGGATTCATAGGATATTGCCAGACTTTTTATTTTTTTCGCAAGTAGGACGGCGAATTTCACAAGATTTTTCTCGTCCGTTTCGATTTTTTTGATTTCTCCTTTATTTGTTTTGGGATTGATGCCTTTGTGCAGAAAAAAAACGAATTTTTTGGTGGGTTCAGAAAATGAAATATCGTCTTTGACTTTTATACTTTTCCCCTTTATGTTTATTTCCGCGTTTATCTTATGGTGATAGATTTCGCCTAACGTGCCTGTGGCAAGGGTTGGAATGAGCAAAAGAAAAATCATCTTTTTTTTCATAAAGCCTCGCATGAAATTTAATATACTATTTAGAGATATTGTACATAAATTCTTGCGGAGGAAAAGTGAAGGGTAAAAATTTCATTGTTGTCGTTATAGACGCTTTTGGTATTGATACGCTTGAACATTTATTGGGGAATTATAAAGAGAAAGTCAGTATGCCGAACCTTGCGCGTCTCGGACTCGGGAATCTGCTTAAAAAAAACAGGGGGCGCCTGCCAGTACGGCAGACAGGCCTGCCTTTATCCAGGAATGCGCAGTATTTCAAGTCGGTTAAACAGGTTTCAGCTTCCGCCGACAGTTTGGTAGGGCACAGAGAGATGATGGGAATTGTGGACAGGAGGACGTATAATCTTTTTTGTGAAGGTTTTCCAGAAGAATATCTAAATGAGCTTGAAAAAAGAACGGGGAGAAAGTCCTTTTTCAATAAAATGGCTGGTGGAATAGAGGCGATAAAATTAAACGCCGAAAGGCATGAAAGAACGGGGGAACTGATAATTTACGCCAGCAAATGTGATCCGCTCATCCAGATAGCGATGAACGAAAACGTGATTCCGGTAGGCGAGCAGCATAGGATAGCCGATACTGCTTTTGCCCTTGCGATGGAAATGGGAATACCAATTACGAGGGCCATAGCGAGAAGCTATGTCACCAGCGAAAAAGGGGAGATAATAAGGACCTCCAATAGATATGACGCGGTTTTGCCGATAGGCGGAAAAACATTGATTGAAGTTTTGACGGAAGAAGGCGTCTGGACCTGCGCTGTCGGAAAAACCAGCGATTTGGTAAACGCGAAATATCATGAAAAAATAAAGCTTAACAATCCTGTTTTTTTAGATCCGTCATTGAATCTTAAATTTGTCCATCCGTCAAAAAAAGACACCAACCCTTATTCGCTGCAGGGAACGATAAATGCTTTAAAAGAGGCGAACTGCCTTTATAGGCCACAAGGAACTTTTATATTTTCAAACCTTGTAGATACCGACAGTCTTTACGGGCACACAAAGGACATAGAAGGTGCCATAAAGTGCGTTGAGGAAATAGATTCCAAAATTCCGATTCTTGAGGACTTTATGAGCGACGGGGACGTTCTTTTAATTACCGCCGATCACGGCATGGAGCACAGGGACGATTACGGGTATCATTCCAACGAAAATCTCCCGATTCTTGTAAAAGCAAAAGGAAGCGGTTTTGATTTTCCGGACAAGTATGAGGGACTGCTCAAAGTCGGAGGGTGCGTTGCGGAATTTTTCGGGGTTGCACAGAAATATACCGAGGTGATAGAAAGAGGAGTTCAGGGATGATTCGGGTCCACAAAATTCCTATAGGACTGGAGCGTAAGTGCGTTCCAGCTGTAGCGGTTTGAAGGATTCCACAATATCCACCCTTCCACGCCCTCCAATTTTGCGGCAATTATCTGGTCGCGAACCTCGCGCTGAGAGTATCTGTGCCGGAGTGAAAAATCCTGTAAGTAAGGAATAGTTTTATAGTATAACCTGCTCAGCTTTTTCCGCGCGTCTTTGAGACCGTATTCCACGGTCCTGAATGGATTGGCGTCCGGATCGTCTAATCCGTAACTGCCGGGGTGATAATGCGACGGGTACATCATGGGATATATATAATCCACTTCCTTCGCTATTTTCAGTATTTTCTGGCCTATGCCCATATCGCTTTTTGATGTGGTTGTAAGGCCGAATATAGCGGCCGATATTTTCACCTTTTCGGGGCGAAGCTTTTCTCCCGCATATTTCAGGAAAGCAGCTATATTGTCAGTGGCGGTTTTTTCGGTGTGCTTTTTCGAATATCTGCAAAGCGTTATGTCGCCTTCGCTTGGATAACGCACATAGTCGAACTGAATTTCGTCAAACCCTAATTTTGCGGCTCTTTCAGCCGTTTCAAGAACATAATCCCAGTTTTTTTTCATATATGGATCCAGCCACATCCCGCCCCTTCTGTTTTTCCACGGGGTTGAGTAATCGGTTGATTTTACCGCAAGTTCCGGCATTCTGACAGGAAGATAATCGTCCCTGAAAGTCACTATCCTGGCTATTTTGTAAAGACCGAGCTTGTTGAAATCTTGAATCATTTCTTTCGGATTTCGTATGGCGACCAGATTTGAACCATATTTTTCGGCGGGCTTGACACCTGGTATGTACACCCTTCCATCCGTTTCCCTTACAGCCACCACAACGGCGTTTATGACGGAACTGCTGATTTTTGACAGAAGATAGCTCCTTCTTTTTCGAGAGCCGGCCCACCACGCTGTTATATGTATTGCGCGGATATTGTGCTGAAGGGCGGTTGAGCGCGCTATGCTATATGTAGTTGAGTCTTTTTGATTATTGGGCGAAAGTGACGCTTCCTGACCTGAGTGGGCGAAAGTGAAGCAAGGCAGAAAAGCGATGAAGAAAACCGCTAGAAATTTACGCTCCATAGGTTTTTATTTTACAATATATGGATGTCAAGTTTTGGAAGATTTTCCGCATTCTTGATTACAATAGGAGAATTACTTATGCCGCTAAATATTTTTGGAGCATCCAAATTGCATGTGCATTACAACCGCCTCAACTCCGATTATGAGGGTTGGAGTCTATGGGTGTGGAACGAGGAAGAAAAAAAACCGGGATTTGAAGCCGCTGATTATGTCCTTGATGATTTCGGCGCTCTTTTTGAGATTGACCTTGGAAGCCATTCCCTCGCGGGAAAAAGAATCGGAATACTACCCAAATGCGGAAATTGGGAGATGAAAGACGGAGGCGATAAAATCGTAAACACGGCGAAGCAATTAAATGTGTATATTGTAGAGGGAGACGAAAAAATATATTTTTCAAGACCCGAAGTTTCCACCAGGGTAATTCAGGCTGTTTTCGATTCGGAAAACAAGGTAAAAGTAGGATTTTCCCGCAATGTAAATGCAAAATATGTTGAAAAAGCGGATTTTTTGCTGCTATACTGCGACCAGACATATAAACCCCTTGCGAAAGACATTGAAAACAAGATAGCGTATTTGTTTTTTCCGCCGTTGAAAGATTTAAAGTGGGAAAATGTGGTTCGGGGAAAAGCGCTGCTCAAATCTCCCATCCTGCCCGCTGTAGAAATCGGCCTGGGCGATGTGATATATGGAAAGGATTTTGGGACGGAAAAGCGATTGGGTGCTTTTTTGAAAAACGGCCAAACTTACATTAGAGTTTTTTCACCCAGCGTGCGAAACATGTACGTTCTTATTTACGATACTTTGGAGTCCTGGCCGAACGTGGTTGAGATGGATTATAGGGGAGGCGGCCTGTGGGAAAAGATTTTCGACTCTGATCTTGACGGGAAATATTACAAAATACGGGTAAAAACGGCTGATGGTTTTGTTGAAGGGCTGGACCCTTATGCCAGATGCGTCACCGCTCATGACGGAAAAGCGCTTATCTTGACCAGAAACGGACAGGTTTCCTCGTCTCCTGAATTTCCGCTTTCGCATGCCATTATATACGAGATGCATATCAGAGATTTTACTATTGACGAAAATTCCGGCATAAGGTTTGGGGGTAAGTATCTGGGACTGACTGAGAATGAAACTTCCCTTAAGGCGGGTTCTGAAATAAAGACGGGATTGTCTCATCTCAGGGAATTGGGAATAAACGTGGTGCATGTATTGCCGATTCAGGATTTTGAAAACAATGAGCATTCCGACTCCTATAACTGGGGATATATGCCTGTCAATTTCAATTCTCCCGAGGGCTGGTATGCCACCAAAACCGAAGATGACTCGCGGGTAAAGGAGTTGAAAAAAATGATAAGTGTTCTGCATGAAAACGGAATTAAGGTGGTGATGGATGTGGTTTATAATCACACGGCTGAGACGGACGGCAAACAATATAATTTTGAGGCTCTGGCTCCTGGCTATTATTACAGAAAGAATCCGGATGGTTCCTACTCCAATGGTTCCGGCTGCGGTAATGAATTCAAGACCGAGTCTGAGATGGGACGAAAATTCATTATAGATAGTTTGCTTTATTGGACGAAAAGATACGGGGTGGACGGATTCAGATTTGACTTAATGGGTTTGATTGACAAACAAACGTCTTATGAAATAGTAAGGCGGTTGACTGAAATAAAACCGGACATAATAATTTATGGAGAGCCATGGACGGCTGGCCGGACCCCTGTCGAGGGCATAAGAAAAGGTGACCAAAAGGGCAAGGGTTTTGCGCTTTTCAATGACGATTTCCGTGATGCCTTAAAGGGAAACGTTTTTGACATCAATGAGCCTGGCTATATACAGGCATCTTTGTCGGATGAGAGCGTAATTGAGGCGAACAAAAAAAGGATAAAAGTCATGGAGGGAATAAAAGGGTCAATCTCGAGTTTTACGGAGTCTCCTCTTGAGAGCGTAAATTATGTAAGTTGCCATGACAATCATACCATTTTTGACAGAATGGATTTATCGTTGCCGGAAATTCCTTTGGATGTTAAGATTAAGGCGGCATTTCTGGCAAATGCAATTGTTCTAACCTCTCAGGGTATTCCATTTATCCATTCAGGTGCTGAATTTCTGCGGAGCAAAAAGGGGGAGAGCAATTCGTATAACCTGCCCGATGAAATAAACATGATAAGATGGGCGCAGAAAAAGGAAAATCTTAAAATTTTCAATCTCTATAAGGCGCTTATAAAGATTCGAAAAGAGCATCCGGTTTTCAGGATGGAGAACAAAACTCAAATTGAGAAAAACCTTAGGTTTTACGAGGATTTGAATCTTCCGATAAGCCCACCCTCTATCGTTTACGTGCTTTATGGCGAAAATGTGGGGGATATTTGGAAAAAAGTGGTCATTCTCATAAATCCGGAAAATAAAGAAAAAAAGTTCATTCTGCCGGACGGAGATTTCAGACTTGTTTTTGATTCAAGAGGAAATGTGGAAAGAATGTCCCTTGAATTTGAAGGGGAATTCCTCGCCCAACCCGTATCCTTGACAATTCTTGCTATATGAACCAATTGCAATGCGGGTTTGCAAACAGAGCACTTGTAGGTCTTTTGACCCATGTTCGCTTAGTTCAAAAGACAGTTGGAGAACTCTTTGCATCTGCATATAATTTACATATACGATTAAGAGAGGTGGAAATATGCGAAAAATGGTTTTATTGCTGTCAGTTGTCTTTGCGTCTTCTTTTGCAGGTGCCGGGGAGATTGAGAATCTCAAATCTTTCAATCTCAAAAACATAGACCTGCAGGACCTTTCTCAAGCGGAAGTTCCGGCTGTTACGAGCATTAAGGCAGAACCGGTTACTGTCGTGGAGCAGGACTTGGAGCATAAATTTAAAAGAGTGGCAAGGGAACTTGGAAATTTGCGAAATGACACCGTTTGGCTTGACAATGATTTGCGGAGACTGGAAAGCGAGGCGAGAAGGATAAAAAATTCGAACCAGCACAATCCTTTTTTTGAGAATGATTTGCGCAGGATGTCTTATGACATTAATAGGTATGCTAATGACGCAGACAGAATCTTGAGGGATGTGCAGCGTCTTGTGTCTATAGCAAAAAAATCGGAGAAACTTCACAAAATCGCCCGGGATATGGAGTGGGACGCCAGAGATATGTATAATGACGCTCAGTTCCAGATTGAAAACGCCGCGCGAAATCTTGAATGGGTGGTCAGGAGCGTAAAGCCTGAAATTATCGGCTATCAGGCCAGGTGGTACGCTTACGATATCAACAGATACGCCAGGGATTATTCATGGGGGGCCCGAGATCTTTATTACGCTGTCCGTGATCTGGAGAGAAAAACTCAGCCAGATGTTTTGCAAGGTAAAAAAATCGCGCCTGTTGTAGAAGGTTTCGCTTATGCCGCTCAAGCTGTTTATGTGTGGTGGCAAGCTCATAATGCGTATGAAGAATATCACTCCGAAGATGTATCCAATAATTCCGACAATACCTATAATTCACCAAATAATGTCCCTTCTTATAGCCAAAATAATGAGTTTTATAATGGAAGTTGCCCACAGCAATGGCATCAAAGGTCTATTGATATAGCGGTGAAGTGAATGGTTTTTATGTAGCGCCGAAAATAATTTTTGGCGCTATTTGTTTATGACATTTTTGAAAATAACCAGAATTACTAATTTAGAGATATCACCAAATCATAATTTCAATAGTTTAAAAAGTATCAGTTTTAACAACAGCATAATTTTCGTTATTGCTTTAATTTTATCTGTGCCTGTTGGAGTAGCGATTTTTATTTTTCTTAAAAAATGCAAAATAGATATTTTGTTTTATGGTCTGTACTATATTCCTATTTTACTTGTATCTGCTGTAATTTTGGAGAAAATCGCTCCTCAATCGCTTGCTTTAAAAAATTTAAATAAATCAGTGGAGCGCGATTTTCTAAAAGCATTTAAATATTTTTTGACCTATTTAGCAATAATTGTGATTATGATAATTTGTAAAGTCGATATGCCTGGTTTTGGAGAAATTGTGGTCTATAATTACCTTACACCCGCAAAATTTTTGTTTTATTTCTATTCTATTTCTATCATTGTTCCAATGGTCGAAGAAATCTGTTTTAAAAGAATCATATATGTAAGTTTTCGTCATAAACTAAAATTCTTAAAAGCTTATTTTATTTCCTGTATAACTTTTTCAGTTTTTCATTTCGGCATAGCTATCCCAGTATTTTTATGGAGTTTGTTTTCATACCATTTGTATGAAAAACATAAAAGTCTATTGGCAAATATTATTTTTCATAGCTTAAGCAATATTTGTGGAATGCTTTACTATCTTATTTTACCGATTGATTGAGAATACTGAAAATTCATGGGGGGCCCGAGATCTTTATTACGCTGTCCGTGATCTGGAGAGAAAAACTCAGCCTTAACCCGAAGCCCTTAAGGTAAGAAAGGGCATTGCGCCAAAAAGGCGGGGAAAGTGACTTTCCCCGCCTTTTTTATTACCTTGCCCCGCGTAGAGCGCGAGACCGTAGTGCGAGGTCCAAAGCCTCGCCTTTAGCCTCGCCAATAAGCGACCCTGAAGGGTCGCACTACTTATGCTCTTGTGTTCCTGTGCTCTTGTGAACTGTAACTTCCGACTTCCAACTTGTGCCTTGTGACCTGTGCCTTGTGTCAGTATCCCAATTCTTCGTTTATCAGAACAACCATGTAATCGGTAAATTTCGGTTTTTTCAGAAGAACTGTCAGAACGTTGCATATTCTCTCGGGTGAATTGCAGTCCACGCACCGCCCCGTTTCCACGCAGGGATTGTTTTTATTCAGTCTGATATTGTTGGGTATGGCTGAAATATTTCTCATTCTCCAGTATCCTTCATCCAGGTCCCGGACTATTTTATTTCTGCCGACCGGAAGCAGCACTTTCCCGGGACCGTAAATAACAGCCGCCGCCCTGTTGCCTGTTCCGTCTATAAAAATCATTTCACCGTTTCTGGTTATCGCCTGGGGGGAGGCGAAATAAAAATCCGCTCTTTGTGCTCTAAACCATGTTTCAAATCTTTCCTTCTTATTCATTTGAGGAAGGTGGGTTATTATCTCGTTTTTATTTTTGCTCAAAAGTTTCGGGAGGTTCATTTCAGAAGCGGTCATGCATCCGCCAAATCCCACTTTCTTGTTTCTGCCCACCGTTTTGAGAATGAA
>CALEIX010000326.1 GCA_937898825.1 uncultured Elusimicrobia bacterium
CTGCCAAACTATCAAATATTTATTGGACAGAGCAATAAGTTTTCATTGACAAATTAATAGCTGTTAGGGTTTTTCAGCAGACCCTATTATAGGGGCCCAATTTATGAAATATCTGTGCCGCGTTAACTCATGCAGCATAACCGTTTGGGACTCTTGCGCATATTTTGCTATTATGAATTCAATGAACATCAAACATTATCCGCTTGAGAAATTGAAAAAACAAATCAAAGAAATTGCGGAAAAATATTTGGATTTGTCTGAATATAAACTTTTTCTGTTCGGGTCGAGAGCTTTAAACAAAGGGGACGAGAGATCGGATATAGACATAGGCATAGAAGGCAAAGAAGCGGTTCCATATGAAACTATGGCTAAAATACGGGAAGAGGCGGAAAATCTCCAACTCCTTTATAAAATCGATATTGTTGATTTTTCAAAAGTTTCCGATGAA
Source organism: uncultured Elusimicrobia bacterium (assembly GCA_937898825.1). Lineage (GTDB taxonomy): Bacteria > Elusimicrobiota > Elusimicrobia > Elusimicrobiales > UBA9959 > CALEIX01. Next base: position 449 of record CALEIX010000326.1, read on the forward strand.
TTCAAAGAAATTTCAAAAAAATCAATAGAACCTATAAATTAGGAAGAGCGATGTCCAAACTTGAAGCGATGTTGGGCCAATTTGCGAAAGCTGTTGAACGATTATCGGAAGTTTTAAAAATTCCCGGAACGGATATTGTCAGAGATTCGGCCATACAAAGGTTTGAATTCTGCGCTGATTTAGCCTGGAAAACATTAAAGGCTTACCTTGAAGAAAATAAGGGGTTAATCGCGCATTCGCCAAAAGATTGTTTCAAACAGGGCTACGCTTCAGGCATTATTGACTACGACGAAACATGGCTTGAAATAGTTGATATGAGAAATGAAACCGTTCACACATACAAAGAAGAAATAGCGAATGATATTTACGCAAAGCTTCCCGAAATTTTGCCTTATTTCAAATTACTGCTCGATAAATTGAAGAACTAACTATTACTCTGTCCAATGAAACGAAAACTTTTGTTTATGATATTTACGGAGGAAGCGTGCAAGCAAAATCACGCTTTTATGTATGCCCTTGAATGCGCAGGAAAAGGTTGCGATGTAAAAATAATACTGGAAGGGCCCGCGACCGCCCGCCTCAGGATGCTTGCGAAAGACGCTAAATTCAGTGAACTTTTTAAGCGGGCGAAAAACGCAAAACTTATCGAGGGAATTTGCAGGACCGCGGCAAAGGGCTGTTCCACGGGGATAAAAGCCCGTAATGTGACAATGATAGCAAAAAGAGAAGGACTCAAACTGATTTCGGAACTTGACGGCCATGCCGGCATAGCCAGATTTATTTCACTGGGTTATCAGGTGCTGATTTTTTAGGATTCTTTGCAAGGTGCTACAGCGACGAAAATATTTTCTGGCCTTAAAAATATCTGAAAGTATAGCGCTTTGCAAATTCTCTCTGGATGAAAACTTTTTTTCATTCCTGATTTTTTTCAGAAATTCAATTCTCAAGTTTTCTCCATAAATATCTCTGTCAAAATCCAATATGTGAACCTCGAGTAACAACCTTGATAGTGAGTAACCCATAGTTGGTTTAACGCCGACATTGGCCACTCCTAGGAATTTTTCAGTGCGCCAAAAAACCTTTACCGCGAAAACGCCGGGAGGAAGAATTTTAAGATTTCCCGCTTCAATATTTGCCGTAGGAAAACCGAGTTTTCTCCCCATGTGTGCACCTTCAATAACCTTTCCGGAAACAGAGTAGTTCCTGCCGAGACACCTGTTTGCCTCCCTGATATTTCCACAGGCAAGATAATTTCGCACCAACGTGGAAGATATTTTTCTTTCTCTGTGCCGGACAAACGAAACTGTTTTAAATTTTACTTTATAGCGGGCGCACAATTTTCTCAGAACTGAAATATTTCCTTTTTTGTCCCTGCCCAGTGAAAAATCCTCTCCCACGCAAAGCCCTCCCATATTCAGCTTGCCAAGCAGAATATTTTGAAAAAAATATCCAGGTTCCATACCGGCAATTTTGCTGTCAAAATCAAGCCTGCCGATAAAATCAAGCCTCATATCCTTAAGAATTTTGACTCTTTCTTCAGGCAGAGTTATAAGGCAATTGAAAATATTTCCATTAAAATAAAATTTGGGGGGAATGGGGAAAAAAAGAATCCCGCTTTTCATCCCGAGGCGGCAGCTCTGGCGCATAACCGTCTCGATTATTTTCCTATGACCCCTGTGAACTCCGTCATAACTTCCCAGTGTGAGATACCGTTTCATATTTCCGGCATTTCCGAAACTTTAATCAGCCTGGCAAGCACGTTTTTGCGATCGGCGGAATTCAAAAAATCCATTCCAAACGCATCGCTAATCCTCCAGCCGCCAATCGACAAGCGGCGAAGCGACGAGAGGTGTGCTCCCACTCCGAGTGTTTTTCCCATTTCAAACGCAAGCGAGCGAATATAGGTGCCGCCCGAACACTCTACTGCAAATTTTAGTTTAGGCTTTGCATAGGAACTGTCTCTTATACACATCTGACGCTGCCGACGAATTAGACGGTGTAGA
>CALEIX010000327.1 GCA_937898825.1 uncultured Elusimicrobia bacterium
GCCGAAAAAAATCTTGAATTGGCGCAAGAGGAACTCGACCAAGCGCAAAAAGACAAAAAATTTCTGCGGGAGGAGGTGGATGAGGAGGATATCGCTAAAGTCGTCTCTAAGTGGACCGGAATACCTGTTTCAAAAATGCTTTCAAGCGAAAAGCAAAAACTTCTCAAAATGGAGGACTATCTCCGGGAGAGAGTTGTTGGCCAGGAGGCCGCCCTAATATCCGTTTCAGACGCCATACGAAGATCCCGGGCGGGCGTGTCGGACCCAAAAAGACCGATAGCCAGTTTTATATTTATGGGCCCGACGGGAGTGGGAAAAACGGAGCTTGCAAAGACGCTGGCGGAATACTTGTTTAATGACGAAAAGGCGCTGATTAGATTTGACATGTCCGAATACATGGAAAAGCATTCGGTGGCAAAGCTCATCGGTTCCCCTCCAGGTTATGTCGGCTACGAGGAAGGTGGGCAGTTAACCGAATTTATTCATAAAAGACCTTATTCGGTTGTTTTATTTGACGAAATAGAAAAAGCACACCCAGATGTGTTTAATATTTTTCTTCAGATACTTGAAGACGGGAGATTAACCGATGGAAAAGGCAAAATTGTGGACTTTAAGAACACAATAATAATAATGACCTCAAACATAGGCTCCGAAACTATATTTGAAAAACCAGCAAATTCCGAAAAAAAGGAAGTCCTGAGGAAGGAACTTCTAAAATACTTCAGACCCGAACTTTTAAACAGAATAGATGAAATAATAATCTTCAACTCGCTTACAAAAAAAGATCTCCGCCAGATCGTTCGAATCCAGATTAAGAACCTCAATACTCTTTTGGAAGATAGGGGAATTTCCCTTGAAGTAGGCAACAAAGCCGAGGAGATAATCATAAACCATGGCTACGACCCGCGATTCGGAGCCAGACCGATGAAAAGAACCATATCGGAGATTCTGCTCAATCCGCTTTCAAGAGAGATTTTAAGTAGAAAAATAGAGAAGGGAAAGGTGCAGGTCACGGTGGACAAAAGCGGAAAAATAAAGATTGATGCCGCGAAATAAGGGTCACTGAAAAACCCAATTTGCAAGTCACAAGTCACAGGTCATAAGTGCACAGGTTACAAGTCGGAAGTCAGGAGTCAGGAGTCGGAAGGCACAGGTCACAAGAGCACAGGAACACAAGAGCACAGGAACACAAGTTGCGGGTTGCAAGAACACAAGTTACAAGCCGCAAGGCACAGGTCGCAAGGGACAAGTTGCAAGAGATAAATAAGCGCAATGAACTCTATGAACTCAATGAACGCTCAACGCTATAAACGCAATGAACGCTCAACGCTATGAACTCTATGAACGCAATAAACCTTGTCCCCGCGAAAGCGGGGAGCTTAACGCTATAAACGCAATGAACGCTCAACGCTATGAACTCTTCACCCTTATCCTTTCCTGCCGTCCAGCTGTCCATCCGTCCAGCTGTCCAGCCGTCTTGCCGCTATTTTCGCAGAGCCCTGTCTCCGCCTGAGGCGGAGGCATGATTGACGGCCACTTTAAGGAGGTCGGGATTTTCCTTAACCTCTTTTTCAAAGGTTTTTTCCCGCAACATGTTTCTATATGAAGGCTTCTGAAAGGTGTATTCAAACCTTGTGTGCACATCATAGGTGCCGGATAAAAGCCCCGCTACATCTTCCACAAAAACCCTTTCTTCGTCGGTGGGAACGATAAAAATTTTAACTCTGGAATCAGCGGTGGATATCTCGCACTCAGCGTTGCGGGTCTTAGCAATTCTGTTTTTCTCCCTGTCCAGTTTTATCCCCATATATTCCAGATTTTCAAGCGATTTTTCCCGAACAATGCTGCCTCTTTCTCCCACCCCTGCTGTAAAAACCACGGCATCCACTCCGCCCGCGGCGGCTGCATACGCCCCAATATATTTGCGCAGACGGTACGCTTCGATATCAATGGCAAGTTTTGCCCTTTCATCGCCCGCCTCGGCCGCCTTTTCCACATCCCTTCTGTCGGTATACTGACCGGTAATTCCGAAGATGCCTGATTTTTTGTTTAAAATCTTGTCCATATTCTCGGGAGAAATATTTTCTTTTCTCATCATAAACAAGTCTATAGCCGGGTCATGGTCCCCGGCTCTTGTGCCCATGACAAGTCCTTCAAGTGGGGTAAACCCCATACTCGTGTCATATGAAAGACCGTTCTTGACAACATTTATGGATGACCCGTTGCCTATATGCGCGATTATGATATTGGATTTAAAGGGGTTTTTATTCAGGAGAACGCTTGTACGCTTGGCAACATAAAGAAAAGATGTCCCATGGAAACCGTACCTTCTTATGGAATACTTTTTGTACCATTCATAGGGAAGGGCGTAAAGAAAGGAAGAGGCAGGCATGGTTTGATGCCAGGCCGTGTCCATTATAGCCATATGCGGAATGTCTGGCATAAGATGCCGCGCCGCTTCTATGCCGCAAATGTTTGGAGGATTGTGGAGCGGTGCAAGCGCTGAAAGTTTCTTAAACGCGCCTACAACTTCATCGTTTATTACCACCGATTTCACGAATCTTTCTCCGCCGTGAACGACTCTGTGTCCCACTGCTGTTACGGTTTTTAAATCGCTTATTACGCCGTTGGTTTTCTCCGTGAGTGTTTCCAGCACCAATTGAATGGCTTCCTTATGATCGCTGCAGTCCTTTTCCTTTCTTGTTTTTCCCTTGCCAAAAACGTTTTGCTCTACAAACGATCCCCCCAATCCGACTCTCTCCACTATGCCGTTTGCAATAAGAACCTTTTTTCCCCAATCATACAGCGAATATTTGACCGAAGAACTGCCAGAGTTAAGCGATAATATCTTCATTGAAGTTCCTCACGAAAATTTAATTTGCATTTTTTATTATAGCAAAAATTAAACGAGCAGGATATCCTCGTAAACGCATAAAAGCATGTTTCTGGCTACTTCACAGGCGAGGTTGTTCGCGGTAAAATCAAAGGAGAATTTTGAAAGCTTTAGCATAAAGTCTGGATTTTTGAGAATTTTCAGAGCCGCTGCGGCATACGCTTTAGGGTTTCCCGGCTCAACCAGAATTCCGTTCTTGCCATTTACCGTAAAATCACTAAGCCCCGGAATTCTGGGAACTACGCATGGGACTCCGGAAGCCTGCGCTTCTATGAGAGAAAGAGAGATGGATGGTTTGACATTGGTCTTGATAAAAATGTGCGCTAATGCCATCACCTCAGGTAAATCATCCCTGAATCCGAGGATGTCAACTTTTTCGCTTATTTCTTCCCTTCTGGCAAGTTCGCGTATCATTTCGTTTTTTTCTCCGAGAAGCACGAATGAGAAAGGTTTGTCAAGCGCTCCTGCAATCAACTTTGCCGCTTTCAGGAAGGTTTCCTGTTCTTTCAAGGTTTTGTCAAACGATACGGTGACAATCTGGTATGGGGTTTTTTCGAACATGAGCGATTTTATTCTCATGGCGCTTTCCCACCGCGTCAATCTGACGCAGGGGTAAACTGTGGTAATTTTCACCTTTGGCACACCGCATTCGAAGAGGTTTTCACTATAGGTAGGAGCGGGAGCAATAAAGCGCGATATAAATTTCGCTATTTTCGATATTTTCTTCTTCTCGGAAAGGTCAAAGTGCGAAAAAACAAGTTTGTACTTCTTTGAATAAAATTTATAAGCGAAATTAGGAAAATCCTTTGTATTGTAAAAATGAATGATATCGCAGTTCTCCCTGTCAACCAGTCCGAACCTGCCCGAAATCCCCAATTCTTCCACTGTTATATTGTTTTTTATGCACTCAGCAAAAAGGCGCGTGCCCTTGGGGCATATAACCGAAACCTTATGCTTCTTTTTCTGGATTTCGGAGGCGAGCAGCAAAGCCTGATGCGAAGCGATATCCCACTCATTGCTGTCAACAATTTTTACAATCTTCATTGTTTCCGCATTTTTTCAATGAAAGGCAAAAGTTTTGTCATTTGTTTTTTTGCGTTCTTCACGTAATACTTGTTTCGGGACGTTTCAAATATATCTTTGTAAATGAAATATGCCCTTCCGTAATTTCCAACTTTCTTATTGAGAAAAGCTGCCAGTTGCTTTATCATTGTGGGGCAGTCGGGCTCTTTGAGAAAATCAAGAAAAATGTCTGCGAGTTTCTCGGGCTGCCTGGATTTACTGTAACCTATGGCGGCTAACATGGATAAATATTTCCATTTTTTCGGGGAATGTGTGAGTGCTATTTTTAAAAGGGCGACAGCTTTTTCCGGTCTTTCAAGGTTGAACGCCAGACTTGCCGACGCGTACAGAACAGCATTTTCAAAGTACGGGTCCATGGAAAGCAAGTGAACCGACATAGGATAAAAATCAGGATATCTGCCGCTGCCGTAATTGAAATGATGGCAATGCGGCCCGTGAACATGACCTTCTTCTTCTTCCTCCTCCGGGGTGCCGTAATACTGCATTAGCCGCACAAACCATATATCTGCGAAAATTCTGCGCATACCCAAATTTACTGCCAAAAAATCCTGCGAAAAACTGCTTTTGAACGGAACAATTTGCTCGGGAGAGGGGAATCGGGATTGATAAGACAGCGCCGAACGCGGCAGAAAATAGAGAAGAGGCAGACATAAAAGCAGGAAAAATAAATTAGCAGTTTTGAAGTTCATCAAAATTCTTTTTTTCTGAAAACAAATCCTGACAATGCAAACATGGCTAAAATCCAGGAAAGCATATAATAAAGCGAATAATCATGCGGAGGCATTTGCAACGTGTCCCTGAGATTGTAAAGTTGGAAATTGGGAAGGACATACCTGGATAGATTTAATACAAAAGCGGAAAAACCCTCTGCCTTTTCAATTAAAAATTTTATTTCCGGCGTCATATGCCCGCCCATCCAGATGATTAAAGAGGCAATAATTGGAGTGAGAGGTGAAGTTGACAGCAGGGAAAAGAAAAGAGTTATCGCGCTTATTATTGAAAGTTTGCACCATATCATAGCCAGAGCAACAAAATATTCAGCCGGACACAAAAATCCTCTCAGATGTAAAAGCAGAAGATGAAAAACTCCAGAATAAAAAACGATTACCGCTGCCAGGGCAAAGAGACTTAAAAATTTAGCCAGGAGGTATTCAAGTCTCGCCACAGGACGCGAGAAAACCAGATAAATAGTTTTTGACTGGATTTCCTCGGAGATTGAGGTGGCGGAGATGTAGACAAGATAGGCAAATGACATAAGTTCAATAAAACCTAATCCCAGGTCCATCAAAACTCGCTTTTCGTAGTCCACAGCCATTATCCCGACCAAAAGCGAAAAATATATCAAAAACACCGTTATCAAAATTAGTATCGCGAAAAGTTTACGCGAGCAGTATTCAAAAAGCGAACGGGTGAATATGGCAACTATAACGTCAAGACTTTTTTTGATTTTCATTTTTCAGAGCCTCAATAAAAATTCTTTCCAGCCCTTTCGGATTGTGTTCCCATTGTTTTTTTTGTATCACTTCAATAATTCTACCCAGAGAAAGTATAACTACTCTGTCGCAGATTTTTTCCAGTTCCGATATGCTATGGGAAGATAAGAAAATAGTTTTGCCTTCTTTATTGATACTAAGTATGAGATTTCGTATTTCATGTATAGCCAGAGGGTCCAGGCCGCTGACCGGTTCGTCCAATATAAGAATTTCGGGTTGATGAATAAGGGCCTGGGCAAGTCCAAGTCTTTGTTTCATACCCTTTGAATATTCTGAGACTTTTTTGGTCCTGTGCTGAAGCAGACCGACCTTCTCCAGAATTTTATCTACCTGCCAGTTATCCACCAGTCTTCCGGAAAGTTTGAGATAGTAATTCAAAGTCTGGGGGGCGGTTATATTCGGATGAAAATAAGGAAATTCAGGCAGATAACCGATATCCCTCTTCGCCTCAGCGAACAAAGGGGATTTTCCCATTATTTCCACATTTCCGGAACTTGGAAAAAGCAGACCGCAGAGGATCTTCATTATTGTGGTTTTACCGGCTCCGTTAAGTCCCAAAAGCCCTACTATTTCACCTTTCTCAAGTTTAAGCGAAAAATCCTTTAAGGCAGCAATCTTACGCATTGAAAACCAATGATTAAGTACATATGTTTTGGAAACCGAAAAAAATTCCACAATATTTTTCATTTTATTACCTTTTTCTCTTCGGCGCTTTTTTTTCGCATGGCCTTTTCAACCAGTGGAATGGGTATCCGTCCCTCGAGCAAAAAAATGGTGTGGAACTTGCGCAAACTGGAATATTTTTGCTCTTCCTTGCGATATTTCTTCCGCAGCTCTTTGATTTTGTCGTAAACTAAAATGCATCCAAAGTTTTGGGTGGGGGTATGGGATATTCTGAGAACCTCTTTTTCTGCCTGCTTGCGGGTAAAAAACATCTTTGCCATAAACATCTGCACCGCCTCTTCATAACTTATTTTTCGTTGATGAAGCAAGGCGTCTACGTATCCTCTTAAGGACCTTAGTGCCTTTAAATACAAGCGCAAAAAGCGGGAGTAGTAAAAAGAGTAAAACCCCATTTCTTCGGCGAGATTCTCGGAATACAGCCCCCAGCCTGCGGTAATAAAGGGTTGATTGGATATTTTTCTCACCCTGGAGGGATTTTGGTTTGACTGCCAATCCTGGAGATGCAGACCCGGCATGAGAGAATGCGTGACAAGAAGTTCTATCAGCGCATAACTGTATGCTCTTTTAAGAATTTTTTTTAAAACCGCTTTTGGAATGCCTTTTTCGGGAATCGCGATATAGAAATCGGAAACCTTGTTGCTATCTAATGCAAATGACGGCAGATAATACGCGTACGGTTTTATAATTTTCATGAAAGCAGGCATTTCTTTTATAAGAACTCTCTGCCGGGGAAAGCGCACAACCTTGAATTCGTCAAAATGTTGATAGGCTCTTTCCACCTCATTTTGAAATGTACGCGCTATATCCTCTCTTTCAGGATGTTCAAAAAGGAGTTTGTTAAAAACTCCAATCCAGCCGCCGCTTTTATAAACTAACGGGTCTATATTAAACGCTTCTTTTTTGAACTTCTTCATAGAGCGCTTAAAAATTCTTTTCGAAATACTTCGGGCCTTTCTCGGGGTAATGTTCAAACCGTGCCATCTTTCAAGGTAAAACCCGTATGTAAATTTCCCCACCCTAAAATCTCCGTCGGAAGAGGGGAGAATTTCGTTTTTGAGAAAATCCCTGTACCGTTCAAGAGCTGCCCGCATATCGCTCAAAGCGTCGTTAACCTGAGTTTTTAACACCGGGTCATATCGCGAGTAGCTCTTCAAAAGAAAGAAAAAATCCGGCAGACTTTTAATCGCCGCGTCTGCCTCCTTTATGGCTTCCATTGTCCATATTTTCGGAGGATGAGAAAGATTCCGTTCGGCTTCAAGAAGGACTTTTGGAAAAAGCTTTATTCGGCTCAGAGCATTGGCCGCACGCACATTATAGCTGTCGTAATCCCGGTTAAGCATCACGTAAATGGCAAAAAGGGGTTCAAGATAGTACTGTGGCCGCTTTTTCAAAAGCTCAAGATTCTGAATATTGTAGATATCCGTTTGCAGCATATGGTCAAGAAGTTCAAGGTCAATTTGAAGATTTTCATACAGTGCGTCTTTGTCTATCCGCTTGAGTTTTGAGCGAAGCTTTTTAAACACAAAAAGCATTTTGTCCTGTTGTTCCCGGTTCCTGCGGGTGAGCAGGGCATCCGAACCGTGAACGCCGAGAAGGGTAGCTCTTTCAGGATCGTACATTTCTATTGTAGCGAGGTATTGGTTAAAGATCTCATTCAAACGTATGGTTTCAAGGCTTCCTTTCACTTCCTCTTCGGTAAGTTTTCCCTCAAAAGCACCGGCAAGCGAAAAACCCAGAAATAAAATCGCTATTGCCAGGATAAGTCTATTGATCTTTACCATGAGCGCTCCGCATGCCTCCTGTCATTATCTTTCTTCACGATAATTCAGTATGACTCTGTCAAACACCTCTTTAGCGGAGGAAACGGGGATTAATTTCAGATTTTTCTTTATCTCCCGCGGAATCTCCTCCAGATTACTGCAATTGGTCTTTGGAAAAAATATTTCGCAAATGCCCTCCCGGTAGGCGGCTATCGCTTTTTCCTTCAGCCCTCCTATTGGCAGCACTCTTCCCGAAAGAGTTATTTCGCCGGTCATCGCAACGCCTTTTTTGACTGGTTTTTCCAATAGCAAACTTGCCAGTGCCGTGGCTATCGTTATACCGGCGGAGGGTCCATCCTTGGGAGTGGCTCCTTCGGGAATATGAATGTGAAAATCGTGACTTTTAATATAGGAGTATGGCCGGTAACCCATTGATTTAACGTAGGAAAAGGCCGCCTGAGCCGATTCTTTCATTATATCCCCTAATTTGCCTGTGACAATAACCGAACCCTTTCCCGGATAAGATATTGTTTCAATGGTGAGAATCTCCCCGCCGGCGCTGGTCCAGGCCAGACCGGTTACAATGCCTACACCGTTCGGAGAGAGTTCGTCCCGCACATATTTTGGCACGCCGAGGAATTTTTTTAAATTGTTTTCGGCAATTTGCACGGAAGATTTTTTGTTCTCAACTATCCTGCGCGCCACCCTCCTTGAGAGGTTGGCAATTTCCCGCTCAAGATTTCTCACCCCCGCCTCTCTGGTATAGTCGCGAATAATGCGCGTTATCGCGGCATCGCCGAGCAGAATTTTCTCCGGTTTAAGTCCATGTTCCCTTGCCTGTTTGGGGATGAGAAATTTTTTGGCTATCTCGATTTTCTCGTTGTGCGTGTAGCCGCTGAATTCAATAATCTCAAGCCTATCCCGCAATGTGAGCGGAATATCATAAACTGTGTTTGCGGTAGCGATGAACATCACCTTGGATATGTCAAAAGGCACGTCGAGAAAATGGTCAGTGAACTCCGTATTTTGTTCGGGATCCAGCACCTCAAGAAGAGCCGCCGCAGGGTCACCGCGCCAATCCATACCCATTTTGTCAATCTCATCCAGCAGAAAAACAGGATTCTTGCTCCTGGCTCGCTTCATGCTCTGTATTATCCTTCCCGGCATTGAGGCGATATATGTGCGGCGATGCCCCCTTATTTCAGCCTCGTCTCTGACTCCGCCCAGAGACATTCTCACGAAATTCCTTCCCATAGCTCTTGCAATGGAACGGGCTATCGAGGTTTTGCCAACCCCCGGCGGGCCGACAAAGCAAAGAATGGGTCCCTTTAATTTTTTTGTCAATTTGCACACCGCCAGATATTCCAGGACCCTTTCTTTGGGTTTTTCAAGACCATAATGGTCTTCTTCGAGTATTTCACGGGCCTTTGGAATATCAAGGTTGTCCTGCGTTTCCTGTGACCACGGCAGGGAAATCATCCAGTCCAGGTATGTTCTGAGCACCGTCGATTCCGGAGAGAAAGGCGTCATTTTGGCCAAGCGCGCAAGTTCTTTTTTGGCGGCATCCTCTGCGTACTTCGGCATTTTCGCAGATTTAATTTTCCGCTTAAATTCGTCGATTTCTTTGGCGAAATCATCCTTTTGATGCAGCTCCTGCTGAATTGCTTTCATCTGTTCGGTGAGATAATACTCTTTCTGAGATTTTTCAATTTGATTCTTTACCCGCGAATGTATCTTCTGTTCTATATCCAGAATCTCCACCTCGCGCGTTAAATACTTGATTATCTTCTCCAGCCTTTCCTTTGCATTCCAGGTCTCAAGAATATCCTGCCTGCTTTGTATATCTAAAATGGAATTGGCGGCGATGGTATCCGAAAGTTTTTCCGGGTCGTTTTCAAGCTGATTTAAAAGCGTGCCGGCATCCATACTTATTTTGGTGCTCAATTTAACATAGGTTTCAAAAACCTCCGCTGCGTGACGCATAAGGGCCGCTATTTCGGCGTTAATCTTCACCTTAACCTCGGGATACTCCACCCTGGCCCTTATTTCCTTTCCAATGTCAAGTTTTGTGACAACGCATCTCCTTATGCCTTGAAGAAAGACCTTCATTGTCCCGTCCGGCATTTTCAGAGACTGCGTGACCTTGCTCAAAACCCCCACCTTGAATAAGTCGTTTTCGCCCGGATCGTCTATTGAGGGCTTCTTCTGGGCAAGGGCAAGAACGTACTTTTCCTTTTTCAGGGCTTCCTCTATCGCCGCCACCGACTTTGTTCTGGAAACGGACAGAGGCAGAGCCATTTGCGGAAACATGACCACATCCCGCACGGCGACTACTTCTATCTCAGAAGGATATACGTACTTCTTGCTGCCGCTTTTCTGTTCGACATTTTCAGTTTCTGCCACAACTCCTCCGAATTTGTGCCAAATTAAACAGCAAAACTTATTTTTTGTTAAGTTCCAGGACTCCGTCTATTATCCCATAATCCTTTGCATCGTGTGCGGACATGTAGAAATTCCTTTCCATGTCATTGCGCAACTTTTTCTTATCTTGCCCGGTATGCCTTGCAAGTATCTCAATGAGACGGTTCTTGTTTTCCTGAATCTCTTTGCTTTCAATTTCAATGTCTGTCGCCTGCCCCGATATTCCTCCGCCCCACAAAAGCGGCTGGTGTATCATTATTCTGGAATTGGGCAAAGCGAAGCGCTTGCCCTTTGTACCTGCCGCCAGCAGCAGGGCACCAAACGACATCGCCATGCCTATGCAAATGGTCGAGATAGGCGCCTTAACAAACTGCATGGTGTCATAAACTGCAAGCCCGGCCGTAACCAACCCCCCGGGAGAATTGATGTAAAGGTTGATGTCTTTGTCATTGTCCTCTGCATCAAGGTATAAAAGCTGGGCTATAATAGTGTTGGCCGAAGCCGTCGTAACAGCCCCTTCCGGATCACCCACGAAAATTATTCTGTCTCGTAAAAGGCGGGAATAAATGTCGTAGCCCACCATAGCGCCTTGATTCCATTTTTCGATAATTGTCGGTATAATCATTTCTCCTCCCGTTTTAAATTTTCACACTCTTTATATCAGCCCTGGACCGTATGAAATCCATCGCCTTGTTTTCCGTTATCATTGCCATAATATACTCTTTGCGTTCGGCAAAAACATTGCTAATCTTGCTTCTTTCCTCTTCGGAATTTAACCTTTCAAGAGATTTGGATAATTCCTTGTTGTAGTCTTCTTCGCTGGCCTGCAAATTTTCTTTCTTTGCCACAGCGTTAAGTATATATGCCACTCGCAAGTTGCGCTCCGCCGCCGGGCGGAGTTTTTCCTTCAAGGTTTTTTCATCCATGGTTTCAGCAATCTGGGGTGCCTTTTTCTTGAACATTTCCGTTAGCTCTTTGTTCTCCTCCTCAATAAGGGTGGGAGGGAGATGAAAAGGATTTCGTTTAATAAGTTCGTCTTCTATCTGCGTTATTATCTCCTTTTCGGTTTTATCCCGCGCTTGTTGCTTGAGCATTTGCTCAATGTTCTCCTTCAATTCCTCAACGCTTTTTGCGCCCAATTGAGAAAGAAATGCTTCATCCAGCTTGGGAAGAATTTTTTCCTTTATTTCCCTGATATAAACCTTGAAGTGCAATTTGCGCCCGCCGGCTTCGGAATCAAATTCTACAACGTCGCCTTTTCTGGCGCCCAAAACATTTTGCGGTAGATTGACAATAGTGGCGCCCGGATTTCCCATAAAGACAATCTCGCCTTTTGCGCAATTTTCGTCAATTCGTTTTTCGTTTTCATATGCTTCATAATCGTAAACTACATAGTGCTCCTTTCCTACGGGCACGTCCTCCGTTAAGGGTTTGAGATAGGCATTGTAATTCCTTATCTGCTCAACATTCTCTTCTACCTCTTTGTTTGTGATTTCCCTGATTTTTCGGACGGCTTTTATCTTCTCATATCCGGTTATTTCAAACGTGGGGGCGCATTCGAGCCTGAGGCTGAACCCCAATTTCGTGGCAGGAACAAACTGCGGAGAAGAGAGCAGGGGCGTCACCACCGGAACTATTTTTTCATCCCGTATAATTTCATCGATGGCATTCCGCGCCGAAAGACTGAACATTTTTTCCCGAAGTTTGTCGGAGAACTTCTCCTTTATCATGTCAAAAGGCACTTTCCCCTGCCTGAAGCCCGGGAGCGAAACGACGCCCTGCAACTGCGTAAGCGACTGCTGTTCAAGTTCGCTGAAAGCCTCATCTGCTATGGTTATCTGATAGTCATGGATACATCCTTCCTGCATTTTCTTCTTTATTTCCCGCCCTTTTTTCTTTGAAAAAATCATTTTTTCCTCCGATTTTTAAAATCTGTGATTTCATCCGCGGTTTATCGCTGTTGCCATTTTACTTCTTCACATAGCGAACGGACATGGACGGGGAGGGACTTGAACCCACACGCCGAAAGGCATACGGTCCTAAGCCGTACGCGTCTGCCAGTTCCGCCACCCGTCCTTGCCTGCCCCTTCGCTTAACGCGCAAGGGGAATTGCCGCCTCGTTATTTTTTCCCTTCATAAGGAGACCGGCGTTCTGCGAACGTTTTTCACTCTTGCACACACGCGCCTTCATTCTGGGCCATACAGGACTCGAACCTGTAACCTTACGCTTAAGAGGCGTCTGCTCTACCATTGAGCTAATGGCCCGTCTGGATTTATTTTACATTATTATCGCGCGCGGCGCAAAATTTTCATGTTTTGTGTAGAAATTTTTTTAAAATGTCATGGTTGCGGCAAATAGAAATGTCAGGGGTCAAAATGGTAAAACCTCTTTTTATGATAATGAAAGGAGGAAAAGATGGAGGAATATTTGACCATGAGCAATCGTGAAATAGACAAACTTAAAGTTATACAGAATACTATTGATGGGAGGCTGACATGGCCGCAATCGGCGGCGATTCTTTCGCTTTCCGAGCGGCAAATAGGCCGGCTTTGCGCCAAAGTGCGCCGGGAAGGCAACCGCGGTATAATACACGGTCTTAAAGGCAGGGTCTCTAACCATCGCCTTCCGGAAGGCGTTATCAACAAAGCTATTAGGCTTGTGAAATCGCGTTATCCGGACTTTATGCCCACTTTCGCCAACGAGAAATTGCTTGAGAATCACAAGATAAAGATATCAGTCAACACGTTGCGAAAAGCCATGATAAAGGAAGGTATTTATCGGCCCAGAAAGGTAAAACCGAAACACCGCTCCTGGCGTCCGAGGCGATCATGCGTTGGCATGCTTGTGCAGTTGGACGGTTCCGACCATAACTGGTTTGAGAACAGAGGACCAAGGTGCGTTTTTCTTACTTTTATTGACGACGCCACAAGCAGGGTATTATACGGTAGATTTATACCTGTTGAAGACACTATTAATCTTCTGCGGTGTGCAAAAGAGTATTTGAAGATAAACGGCAGACCTGTTGCCATTTACGTTGATAAAGACTCCATATATAAAGTGAACCGTCAGGCCAGCGTGGAAGAAGAATTGAGGGATAAGGTGCCGCTATCGCAGTTTGCCCGCGCTATGACCGAGTTGGGGATCAACATGATTTTCGCTGACAGCCCGCAGGCGAAAGGTCGCGTGGAACGAGGGTTTAAAACGCATCAGGATAGGTTGGTAAAAGAATTGCGTCTTGCGGGAATATCCGATATAGCGCAAGCCAACAAGTTTCTGGATGAAATTTACATGCCAAAGTATAACTCCAGGTTCGCGGTAGCGCCGGCAAGTCCTGTCAATGCGCACAGGGCATTGCTTAAAACGCACAACCTTGAAGGGGCATTGTGCATAAAAACCGTCCGGACACTTGCTTGTGATTATACGTTGCGTTATAAGAATCAGTTTTTACAGATTACGGCCGAACAAGAGGTAAGGATACGACCTGGCAACAAGGTTTTGATAGAGGAACGTTTAGACACAAGCCTGCATTTAATGTTTAAGGGAAAATATTTGCGCTTTAAAGCAATAGATAAACGTCCCTATAGAGGTTATTATGCCGCAAATAAAAGCGTATTGCGAGCTATGGAAAAACCGTCGGTTGGCACTTCTGTGCCGGGAAAAGACCATCCGTGGCGAAGGTTCCCATTAAAGAAGCCCGTGTTTTTACAGAGGCAGATTCTGCAACAATCGAAATATAAACAGTATCCACATAATTAACAAAAAGAAAAAAGGAGCAAAAAAGAAAAACTACGACCATGACATTTCTAAAAAACTATAACCCTGACATTTCTATTTGCTTGCAACACGGAAAAAACCAAAATAGCAAAGGTAAATATGAGGGAAGCCCGCTTCTGGTCAAAATAAAGTTTGAGCCGACATTTTTTTCAGATTCTTTGGCAGTTTACCTTTTTGCTTCCTTGTAAAATGAGATACCAAACGGAGAGGGAGGGCATCCTTCGCTTGGATAAAGCTTCGGAACGCCATGGATTCGGTCGCCAGTGCGGCGACCGCCCGCTGATTTTAGCGGGCGTCCGCTATTTTCCGCTATTTCAGCGGACAAGGCAGCGGACAAGGCAGCGGATTCGCCGTACTGGCGAAAACCCGTGAGTTGGTGGATAGCGAAACAAGAGTTGCTTGTAACTGGCGGAGCGCTAACGACGCTCATCAAAACTTCTATTTACAGGACTCATTCAAATTCCGCATTATTTTAAGCCCCTTGGGCAAAAAACAACTTGTCTCCCAGTATCAAACCAGTGCTCCGTAATGTTCGATAAATGTCCCAATTGTCCCCTTTGTGTCCCCAGTCAGGTTAATCGTGTATTTACTAACGTAATTATTTCGGACATTTTTAAGGACATTTTACAACTTTCAGGGACATCTTCATCTTGTTTTTATGTCTGATATGTCCTATATCTGTGAGTCCCCTTTGTATCTCCATAAGTTTTAAATTCATCATGTTTCCTCAGCAAGAAGTTTCCGTATTTGTTCCGGTGCAGGAAGTTCTTTTCTCAATTCTTTTGGTAGTTTAGTGGTAATCTTATATTTTGCTACAGCTATTGGTTTTCTACTTTCCCGTAGTGCATACTCAACTATAGTGCGGTCTTTGTTACGGCACAGTATAATGCCAATAGATGGATTTTCTCCTTTAACTTTAACTATATCATCCAGCGCAGTTAAATAGAACTGCATTTTGCCTGCATATTCCGGTTTGAATTCACCGATTTTAAGTTCAATAGCAATAAGACATTTAAGCCTGCGGTGGTATAACAGTATATCAATAAAATATTCCTTGTCACTAATCTCAATACGAAACTGGTTTCCCATGAAAGAAAAAACGCCTCCCATTTCAATCAGGAACCGATTTATTTTAGCAATTAGTGCCCGTTCCAATTCCATTTCACTATGCTTTTCCCCCAGATCTAAAAAATCGAATGCATATTCATCTTTTACTGCAAGTTTTGCTTGGTCTCTTATTTTGGCTGGAAGTGTTTTTGGGAAATTAGTCTGGCTTGTCAGTGTTTTTTCATAGGTTTTATTATCAATTTGATGAATTAATACATTCTTACTCCATCCCATACGCTTCGTCATGCGAATATAAAATTCCCGCTCAAGGTCGTTTTTACAGGCTTCCATAATCACGATATTATGAGACCAGCCTATTTCTTGCACCAGTGGTGCAAGTTTTTCATTGCCCTTATACAAAATATAAAATTTACGCATACGCCAAAGATTGTCCTTTGAATAACCATGCACGCCGGGAAACTCTACCCGCAAATCCCGAGCAAGACTCTCCACTATGGACTTACCCCATCCATGCTTCTTTTGACGGTCAACAATCATTTTGCCAATATCCCAGTAAAGACGAATCAACTCTTTATTAACGGCTTTCAAAGCTTCATATTGTGCCGAACGGATACGTTGTTTAACATCCTGCAATAAACTGGCGTATTCATTTATTTGTATTTTCTTTTTCATTTTAGTTAATGCGGACCTCCTACCAAACTTCTATATTTTCCCTTTACATTATTTCAGACACCTATCTATCATAATCTTCCCAGTTCTTTCATCAGGTTCTTTTTTGCTTTATGGAATGTTTTTACCTGATTTATATATTCTATCCAGCCAGCAGTATCGTTCAGCTTATTATACAGACTTTTGATTTTATATACTACTTTTTTGGCTTCCCTGTAGGAATCATTATTCTTCCGGTCAATGAACATACCGGCTATTCTTTTATAGAAAAATATGGAATCAGTAGTATATCTATCTTCGGCTGCCTTTGCAGTTTTTAATTCCGAATCCCAGCCGTAACGATTTGTTTTTACTTCGCTTATGGCTTTATCTATCACTCCGTCTTCAATATATAAATCTATGAGTAACCGTGAATTTATTTTCTTTAATTCCTGAATTATATCTTCATGTACTTTATCCCAATTCCCAATTTTTTGGGCAAGTTGTTTGATCCTTTTGTAACTGTCATGGCTTTCCTTAAATCTTTTCCATTCCTGTTTGAAAGCATTTTCAATATCACCTTGCTTCTCGTATAATTTTGAAAGCATGTCATTCAAGCGGAAATCCCTGTTGTCAGGAAACCTTTTTATACCTTCCTCCAGCCGTTTTATGGCTTCTTCCTTGCATCCCATTGAAGCGAGTTTTTCTGCAATCTCAAGATATGAATAAGAACCTTCACTCAAAAACAATTCCAGGATTTTCAGGTGTTTTTTATTATCTTTCTGAATTTCTGCAATGTTCGTTAAAATTCGCTTTAGCACTGAAAGCGTATAGTCGTACGGTTGTCTTATTTTCTCCCTTGAAATTTGTTTAAACCTATCATCAAGTTTTTCCATAGCCATTTTCTCAACAATATCAAAACCCTTATTACCCAGAGGCCCTTTCATCTGCTGTAGCAGGTCATCAGTAAAACCGTAGCCATCTTCAAGGATTGAATTAAAGACCCATCTCCCAAGTTCATCCGTGTCCACATTACATCCCCGGAGTGTTTTTGCATAGGAATCAAATAAACTACGAACAAAAGGTGAATAATCTCCACCTGAATCATCCAGGTCTTCAATTTTATAAATTGCCTTTTCAATGAAATATTCAAGTATCTCCTTTGCTTCCTTGAAATACTTTTTTGCAATCAGTTCGTCTATTTCTTCCTTGATTATTTCCAGATTCTGGACAAAGTCCCATACTTTATTCCAGACCAGGAATCCTGTCTGGAAAGCAAATTGTATCTGTTGCTTATAATCCTTTGGATTTATTCCTTTCTTATTTTTAAAGGCAGCATTTAAAGTCAATGATTTCAGTAGTGAATCATCTTTTTCTGTCTGCTTAAGAATAATCTCTGTCAACTCCTTTTTTGACTTGCCCTTTAAAAAATCGGCAACATCATTTATGTCAATAACTTCTGGTTTTCCATTATCACCTTTTAAATCACCTTGTTTTTTATCAGCCAGAGCCAAAAGCACAGCAATTATATGTTTACAGTAACCGCCCATGTCATACGGGCAGGTACAACTCGCAGATGTTATAATTCCGCTTACTGACCCTTTTATTATTTGCTTATAAGGTTCAGCTCCGCTGCCTTCAACAGAGGCATGAATTTCATTGTCTTTTACAGATATATAGCGGATAGCATTGTTATGATAATAATCTAAAGCCCGGTCAAATATCTTCGGCTCGCACATCCTTTGAATCTGCGTTCCTGTCTCTTATACACATCTCCGAGCCCACGAGACCTCTCTACATCTCGTATGCCGTCTTCTGCTTGAAAA
>CALEIX010000328.1 GCA_937898825.1 uncultured Elusimicrobia bacterium
TGTGTATAAGAGACAGCGTTTAATTCTATGTCTTTTATTCTTATTTTTCCGAACAGAAGGGGCTTGATTTCCGGTCTTAAATTTATTTTTCGGCAGCGAAATAGAGTTTCTCCTTTGTCTGTTTTAAGGTGGAACTTGCGGAATTCTATTCCTTTGAATATGGATATTATTACTTCTTTCGTTTGAATTTTCCCGCCTATTCTTGAGGAAAATTGCTCCACTGCTTTTTCACCGGCGCTTTTCAGCAAAGAATTTAGCAAAATGACCGTGCACGCGGCGACCAAAAGCGAGGATAAAAAAATGATTTTCCGCTTTTTGCTCATTTGCTAATTATAACAAAAGAAAAAGACGTTCTTTGTGGGGCGACACCGCTTATTGCCTGGCGTTCTCTATTCACCAAGTTAGAAATTCGGTTATTTCGTCTATGACTTGTTCCTTTTGTTCACTGTCTATGAAATCAGCTTTATAAATCCAGTAACCTGAAACATCCTTTATTTTTCTTTGTATTTGCAGACGGAGATTGTCAAACTTCACATTTCCCAATTTGAAAGAGGCGGCAATGTTTTTTTCTTTTTCTATCTCGAATTTTGAAATAAAATTAAGCCCTTTGGAGTGAAATAGCGTAAGTCGCCCCCATAGGATTTCGCTTCGGTTTGAAGGGTATATAAGAACAGGAAGATAGTGGGCGCACCTTTTATCAATCGTTTTCATTTTGTGTAAATAATATACCGCATCCCGTCTTTTCGCCGACGAAATAGATTTTTGCCTTCTTTTTGACCATGCCGGTTATCTTTAAGCCTTTGATATGATATTGCCGTACAAACCGGCTTTCTATTATTTTCCCGGGTATTTCAAGAGATATCTTTTTAAGATCCTTTGTTTTTCCGTCCGCCACCCAGATAAACCTGTTGTCGCATGTCATCGCTGATATCTCTCCGCCGGAATATTTGTATTTTTCAAGTATTTTCAATTTATCATTGTTGAGATGCTTTCTGATTTCATTGGGGCTTGAACTCCAGAAATAAAGCCCGTCAAAACATATTCCGACAATTCTATCCTCCTTGATTTTGGTCCTGGAGAGAAGAGTGAATTTACTGTCCAGAAGGCGCTTTTCTATTTCCCCGTTTGTCTTCAGCATCCAGAAATGATTTTTAGATTGGGCAAGGGATGTCGGCATGAGATTTGCGAAAGATTTTACAGCGGATATTTCAAATGTTTTCGGGTTGTGGTTGTACAAAGCTTGAGTGTACCAATCGCTTATTATCAGCTTGTCTTTCGGGTATATTATTCCCGAAGGGTGCCGGTAGGGCAGCTCCCGGTAATTTTTTTCTTCTTTTGAAACCCTGGTTTTTGAATAGGCATAATACCAGCCGATTATAAAACCGAACACGAGGGTCAAAAGAAGTGCCGAGTAAAGCGCCAGTTTGCGCTGCCTCTCAGAGTCGGGCGTTTCCAGTTCTATTTTCGTTCCGCTCAAAGACAGGGATTTCCTCACTGCCGGGGCGATTTCTTCTTCCGTCCAGGGGAATTGGACACAGTCAAAAGCGCCTGTTTTCATGTATTCCACCGCAAGGTTGGCATCCCTGCCTTTCAGGAGCACGACAATGGGAATAAACGGGGCTACTCTTTTTATTTCTCGTATCTTTATTTCGGTTAAGAGGTCCTCCCTGTCAACTATAAACACAGCGGCCGGGTTTACCTTTTCAAAAATAAGAAGGGCGTCGTTCAGGTCAATTGAAAAAACCGCCTTTTGACCTATGTTTTTGAATATTCTCTCAAGCAGGCGTCTGTCTCTTTCGTTCTTTGAAATTACATGGATTATTTTCATGCTTTCACATTTTTCTATGGCTATTTATCTTCCAGATAGTTTCGGCGGTGGGGGTATAATTAAAACGCTGCCTTCCACCGGCAGACCCCTGAAAATTTTCTTCTCGTTGGATTCGTATATTGTTTCCCACAAGCTGGCGCTTCCATAAAATTTGGAAGATATGGACCTTAAAGTGTCGCCTTTTTGAACCCTGTATTTTTTAGGCCACTTCGTTCGTTTTTTTAGTATTTTTTTTACCTGTTTCCGTCTTGGCTCTTTTTTGCTGTATTGGGCCCGGGCTATTTCTATTTCAAGATTTTTAAGAGTGTTTTCAAGTTCAACCTGTCTTGATCTTAAAACCGTCACCTCAGACTGGAGAATATTTTTGTTTACTTCAATTGTTGCCACCTGAGTTCCAAGTTCCGCTTTTCTGGTTCTCAGGTCGTCGATAGATTTTTGAAGGTTTTTAAATTTTACAGAGGCGTTTCCCACAAGCTTGTCTGAAAAATCGCCACCCCCGAATTTATATGTAAGCCCCATTGAAAAATAGCCAGCATTTTCCGACAGTCCTTTCCATGGGACAGAGACTGAAAAGTCTATAATATAGGGCAGAAGATTTACTCCGCCTCCCAACGCCAGATAATCCTCCTGCGCCAGCGGAAACCCCTTGCCGGCTCTTATTCTTATCAAGTCATTGAGAAAACTTTTTTCTATTCCGGGAAAAAATTCCGATTTCCCCTTTCTTATTTTGAAGTCCAGGGAGAAAGTATATGTTTTGTGCCGTAGCGAGTTCCCTATGGTCAGGAGCATCATGGAATCTCTTATTCCGATGGTTAGATTATCTATAACGAAAGAGGTGCTTAATCCTCCTTCGGATTCAAAGAGCACTCCCCCGCTTGCGCCAAGCCCGATATTATTTTTGTCTTTGGAAAAGCAGCGGATTATTTTTCCGGCTATACCCCATCTCAGGGGTTTCTGGAAATATTTTATTGTCTTCACTCCGGAATAGCCGACGTTCAGCATGTCTTTCTTGGCCAGATTGCCCTGCCTTATTCCGTAAAAACCTATGGCGGCCACCTCATTTTTTCTTTCCGGCTGTGGACGAACGAATATAAAGGAAATCTCTCCCGCACCATGTTCGAGGGAAAATCTCCTCCCCATATCTCCGGCGATTTCCCTGTCTTCTATTGCGGAGAGTCCCGCGGGATTGTAATATAGATTGTAAGGGTCGGACGCTATGCTTGTAAATGCCGTACCCATTGAATTTGCCCTTGACCCGGGCAGTGTGTATCGCAAACCGGAAGCTGAAAGAGCCAATGCCGGAGCATTAAGCATTATAAAAAGTAAAAACCGATATCTCAATTTCATACGCAGTAATAATATATTATAATAAACCTTGTTTAGCATCTATTTCCGCCTTATTTCGCTTTTGTTACAGCGGGCGTGGAGGATACTGGAGAAGATTATGAATCTTCGCAAGTGCTTTGCTTCTTTACTAATTTGCAATTTGTGGTTGTCTGCCCTTTTTGCGGGAAGAATAGAGATAACCTATCCGTGGGACGGTAAGAAAATTCCTGCGGTGAAAAAAACTTTTGTTCTCGGCAACATTCAACCTTCCACCGCAACCTTATACATAAACGGCGAGAAAATAGATGTTTATAAAACAGGTTCATTTATAGCGCAGGTGCCCGTTGCTCCCGGAGATTTTGCCTTTAATTGCGAACTTTTCGACGGAGATGCCACAAATTATTATTCAAGGGAAATAAAAGTAGCCGCGCCTCTTTTGGCCGCGGTGTCTACAAGCACCCTCAACTTAAAGATTATTTCTCCCGCTTCAGATGAGATTCTCAAAGAGGGAGATTTGCTTAATGTTCTGGCGATTGGAACTCCCGGAAAAAAGGCTGAATTTACGCTGAAAGGATTGGTCAAACATTATCCCATGACAGAAATGCCCCGGAACTCCGGACGATATTACGCGGCGTATTTTATCAGGGGCGGGAAGCGCGTTAAAAAAAAGAAACTGGAGATAAAGCTTTTTGGAGGCGCATTTCCGGGAAAAATTTCGGTTAAAAGCGATGCGAGGATAAGCGTTGACAATGTTCCGTGGCTTGTTGTAACCTCTACCGATAATGCCGTGATAAGGAACGGAGTGAACGGGGGGTATATGATGTTTCTCTGCGAAGGGGTTAAACTTGTCGCCGACGGGAAAATAGGTCCAATGATAAGAGTGCGCCTTGCTGAAAATTTTTCAGGGTGGATACATGAGTCTAAGGTTGAGAAATTGCCGGCTGCGGCGCTCTGGCCAGATGCTGAAACTCGCACAATATCCATCTCCACCACTTCCAGGGGCATCATCGCCAAGGTGAGCATGTGGGGGAAAATGCCCTATATGGTTCTGGAAAAAGGCAGGGAGATTTCGGTCAGATTGTTTTATACGCGTGTCCATTCAAACTGGGTGATATATAATTCGCAAGATAATTTTCTGAAGGCTGTTTCGTTTGAAACCCCGGCTACAAATGTAGCTCAGGTAAATTTGACAACGAAGGAAAAAATATGGGGATACGATGTGTATTACCGGAACAACGCTCTTTTTATCGAGGTCAGGAAAGAACCGAAAATAGCCGGGAAATGGCCAAAGCCGCTAAAAAATTTAAGAGTTGTTCTGGACCCCGGTCATTCAATGCTTGTCGGAGGCAGGCCCATGAAGGAGAATCCTCCCTACGACGGCGCCATAAGCCCGAGCGGTTGGACAGAGTGCGAAGCCAATCTGGAAATAGCCAGACAGATTGAGAAAGATTTGCTCAAGTTAGGGGCGACGGTTTACATGACGAGAAAAGGAGGGGAAGAAGTCCCCCTGAAAGAGAGACCTAAAATAGCAAAGAAAGCTGGTGGTGACATTTACATAAGCATTCACAACAACGCCATAGCCGATGGAAGGGACCCTTTTGCAGCGCCGAGGGGATTCTCGATTTATTTTTATCACGCGCACAGCATGGCCTTCGCAAAATCTATACATGATTCCTTCGTGCGGAGTATTAACCTGCCGGACGAGGGCTTGCGCTTCGGGGATTACCATGTGGTAAGAATGACGTATATGCCTTCCATCCTCGTGGAAAACGCCTATATGATTTTTCCAGAGCATGAGGAAATGCTCAAAAGCGCCAGGTTCAGAGCGAAGCTTTCAAAGGCCGTTTGCAAGGGAATTCTGGATTTCTTCGAAGTGCCCAAAAAGAAACGCAGGGTGCGAAGGCGGAGGAGAAAAAGATGACGGAGATGACAAAGAAGTGCTATGACATGGTGGACGAGTTCCTGAAAAAGAGATTTTTAAGCGAAGATGAAATATGGAATTTTTATATTGCCGAGATGGCATCTTTTTTGAATTGCGAGGCGGCGACCTATTTTGAGGCCAACGATGAGAAGAAAGTTCTCATGATAAAGGAAGTGCTCGGGCCGGTTTCCCGGGAAATAGGAAATGTCGCCTTCAAATATGAAGGCATAGCGGGATGGTGCGCCGAGAACAAGACAGCCATTTTTTCTAGTAATGTGATGAAGGACCCGAGATTTTCCAGGAAGATGGATTTCGCAAGCGGGTTTCGCACAAGCTCCATCCTTGCCTATCCATGCCTTGCGGGCGGCAAGATAATCGGAGTGGCGGAATTCATCAATTCAAAAAGCGGGGAATTCAGCGAGGAAGAATTTATGGCTGGCAGGGTGGTGACGCGCCTGGTTTCCCAATATGTGTACATATTGCGGCTGGAGGAAACCATAAAGAAGTTGAGCTTCAAGGGCGAAAGCACCATAAACAATCTTTCGGGAGGGTTCATAGGTGTGGACCTTGAGGGAAAGATTATCTTTTTCAATCCGAAAGCGAAGGAAATATTCGAAGTGGGTGATGAATATTCCCAAAAAAGTCTTGGAGATTTGGCGAATCTTTGTCCCGAGTTTGTGGAGAGGTTGAACGAGGTTCTCAAAGTTGGGAAAACGGTGAGGCGCCAGGAAGTCAAGTGCCTGGTAGGTGGCAGAGCAAAGGTCATAGGATACAGCTCGATAAGCATAAAGGGCGTCGACGGAAAAAGTATCGGGGCCGGGGTCATTTTTCAGGATATAACGAACTTATAGGAGAGAGCATGAAGCGTATATTATTTTGTTTGGCGCTGGTTTTCTTGCCGCTGAGTGTTTTTTGCGGAGTCAAAAATCCGGGCATTCTCGTCTATGCGCATCTCGGGGAGGTTACAAGTCTTGATCCGGTCTATCCGTACGACGCGATAAGCCAGGGTCTCATATACAATGTTTATGAAACCCTGATAAGGTTCAAGGGGAGTTCTCTTTCGGAGTTTGAGCCGGCTCTCGCGCTTAAAGTTCCGTCGCGCAAAAATGGGCTCATAACAAAAGGTGGAAAAACTTATATTTTCCCTCTGCGCAGGAACGTTAAATTTCACAACGGGGATGTTATGACTCCGGAGGACGTGAAATACTCTCTTTTGCGCTTCATGCTTACCGATCCGCCCGGGGGCCCTGCTTCTCTTTTGCTCGAGCCTGTATTCGGGGTGGCGTCTTCCAGGGGAAAAGATGGCAGAATACGGCTGACAAAGAAGCAAATTGACTGCGCTGTTGAGATAGAGGGGAACAAATTGGTAGTGAATCTCAAAAGACCTTTCGCGCCTTTTCTTTCCATAATAGCGAGATGGTCGTATGTCATGAACAAGGACTGGTGCGTGAGAAACGGTGAGTGGGATGGAAGATATGAAACTCTTGCCGAATATAGCGGACGCTCCAAAGAAAAATCCTATCTCTTCAAGCATATGAACGGGACGGGACCTTTTAAATTTGAAAGATGGAATGTTAATATGAAACAGATAGTATTGTCATCTTTCGAGGATTACTGGAGGGGTGCTCCGAAGATAAAAATGATTATAATGAAAACCGTTTCGGAGTTTGGAACGAGGCGCCTGATGCTGGAAGCGGGTGACGCGGACATAATAGACCTGCCGAGGACATACAAGAATCAGATTAAGGGAATCAAAGGAGCGAGGATAGAAGACAACCTCCCGCGTCTTATGACCGACCCCGTTTTCTTTTTTACATTCAAGGTTAATCCTTCCGCCAATCGCGATATAGGTTCCGGGAAACTGGACGGCAACGGCGTGCCGCCGGATTTTTTCGGCAACGTAGATGTAAGAAAGGCGTTTGCTTATTCTTTCGATTATGAGGGGTTTCTTAAAGATGCCCTGAAGGGCGAAGCCGCCCGGGCCAGGGGTTCCATTCCCCCCGGGCTTCTGGGATATTCAGCGAACATTCCATCTTATTCTTACGATCCCGAGAAGGCGAAATTTCATTTCAAAAGAGCCTTTAACGGGGAACTCTGGAGGAAGGGTTTCAAATTCACCCTGACTTTCAATACCGGAAGCGACGTCAGGCAGCTCGCCTGCCAGGTTCTTAAAAGAAATGTGGAAAAATTGAACCCTAAATTCACGATAAATGTGAGAGGAGTTGACTGGCCAGTATATCTTGAAAAAACGCAGAATAAAAAAATGCCGCTTTTCACAAGGGGTTGGACCGGAGATTACCCCGACCCTCACAATTTTATATTTCCCTTTTATCATTCGAAGGGAAGGTACGCTATAGCGCAAAATTACTCAAATCCCCAGATGGACAGGCTGATAGAAAAAGCGGTTTCAGCCGTAAACCGCTCTGAGAGAGAGAAATTGTACCGCAAGATTCAGAAGATGGCGTATGACGAGACTATTCAAATCTATACTATACATCCTCAGGGACTTCTTGCTATGCGCAACTGGATAAAGGGTTTTTACGACAATGCGGTTTTTATGAGCGTTTATTTTTATCCTTTAAGCAAAGAGCCTTAAGAAACCTGTTTGCAAACCCGCATTGCAACAGCGGGAGAAGTCTTATGAAAGACATTAAAGAACTTTTATTCGTTCTCAAAAAAGAATATCCCAAAACCGCCACAGCTCTCAGACATGAAAATCCTTTTCAGCTTTTGATAGCCACCATACTCTCGGCGCAGTGTACGGACGAGAGGGTAAATATGGTAACTCCCGTTTTGTTTAGAAAATATCCGACCCCGGAAAGGCTGGGGAAAGGCGATTTAAACGATATAGAGAGCATAATCCACTCCACAGGGTTTTACAAAAGCAAGGCGCGTTCGATAAAAGAGACCTCAAGAATTCTGGCGGAAAAGTTCAGCTCAAAAGTGCCGAGAACCATGAATGAACTTCTCTCGTTAAAAGGCGTGGCCAGAAAAACCGCCAATGTAGTTTTGGGAAACGGCTACGGCATAGCGGAGGGCATTGTCGTGGATACTCATGTTAAGAGGGTTTCTTTCAGGCTTGGACTTACCAAAAATACCTCTCCCGCAAAAGTAGAAAAGGATTTAATGAAGATTATTCCCGAAAAAGATTGGATATGGTTCTCAAATGCCCTGATTCTGCACGGACGGAAATACTGCGCCTGGCGAAATCCTCTTTGTAATAAATGCCCTGCGGAAAAAATGTGTCCTAAACAAGGTTTATAACACCTTTCCGAAATAAATTTTAGTTTCGCCGATTTTCATTCCGTTTCTTGTCTTTTGAAAATCAATTCCAAACTTGTCTTTGAATGAGATTTTTCTTACCGACATTGGTTCGCTGGCAGCTTCGATAATTTCGCCGTCGCCGACGTATATCATGACATGATTTATCTCTCGCCCGGATTTTCCGGAAAACACCAGATCTCCCGGTTTAAGATTTTTTCTTTCCACTTTTTTTGAAAAATAAAACTGGTCGTCGGCGTTTCTTGGCAGGCAGATTCCGTTGATTCCGTAAATCAGATGGGCGAGTCCGGAGCAATCT
>CALEIX010000329.1 GCA_937898825.1 uncultured Elusimicrobia bacterium
TTTTTTGTTTCAAGCAGAAGACGGCATACGATGTGTAGAGAGGTCTCGTGGGCTCGGAGATGTGTATAAGAGACAGTTTTAAACCTGTACATATTTTCCTCGCGAATATCTAAACCACTTCCGGAGCCAGAGATATAATTTTCAGAAAGTTCTTGGCTCTGAGTTCTCTGGCTATTGGCCCGAAAACGCGGGTCCCTTTGGGTTCTCCGTTGGCGTCTATCACGCACACTGCGTTTTCGGAAAATTTAACATAAGAACCGTCTTTCCGTCTATGCTCCTTTTTGGTCCTCACAACAACAGCCTTTACCACATCTCCCTTCTTGATTGCCCCATGTGGCAGCGCATCCCTGACGGAACAAACGATTATGTCCCCCAAAAAAGCGTATCTTCTAACGCTTCCCCCGAGCACCTTAAAACATTGCAGCTTTCTGGCTCCCGAATTGTCGGCGACATTTACTATTGACCGTAATTGTATCATAATCTCTCCGTAAACTCAGCGTTTAGAAACAATCTTCATTACCCTCCATCTTTTAAGTTTGGAAAGAGGGCGCATAGCCATTATTTCGACGACATCCCCCGCCTTTGACTCGTTCCCCTCATCGTGGGCATAAAACTTGACATGCCTTTTCAGGGTTTTAGCGTAAAAGGGATGCCTGAAAACTCTCTCCACGCTTACGACCCGGGTTTTGTTCATTTTGTCGGATGTAACCAATCCCTGAAAAACCTTCTTCTTCCCTCTGTCTTTTCTATTTGTCATTTTTTAACCTCTGTCTGGGGTTGTTTTTTCTTTTCGTTCAGCCATGTTTTAACCATGGCTACCTGCCTCCTGATGCTTCTTATCTCCAACGGATTTTCAAGAGGAGTGGCAATGCGCTTGAATTTGAGCTGAAACAATTTTTTTTCGAGCTCGGCAAGCTTCACATTAAGTTCATCAATTGCCATGTTCTTTAAATTTTCTTTGTCCTTGCTTTTCATACCAACTCCTTAAACACTCTGCCTCGCTACCAGTTTCGTGCGAATGGGCAATTTAGCCCCAACCTTTCTCATCATATCCTTCGCCGTTTCCATATCCACGCCTTCCACCTCGAACATAATCCGCCCCGGTTTTACCACAGCAACCCAATGGTCCGGAGCGCCCTTGCCCTTTCCCATTCTGGTTTCAGCCGGATGTTTGGTTATTGCTTTGTCCGGGAAAATCCTTATCCACATTTTGCCACCCTTGCGAATATACCTCATAATGGCTATACGACAGGCCTCTATCTGCCTTGCCGTTATCCACTTGGGTTCCAGCGCCTTCAAACCATATTCCCCAAAAGCAAGCGTTGTTCCCCTTTTGGCCTTTCCTTTTATGCGGGGAGCAGTTTGAGGCTTTCGGTATTTCACTCTTTTTGGCATCAGCATATTCTTCTCCCTTGCTAAATCTTATTTCTCCTTCTCTTCTGTCTGTTCTTCGCCCACCTTGTCCACCACATTTTCCATCTCCATTTCTTTCACCTGCTCAAGCAATTCTTTCCTTGACTTAGCGAAAAACAACTTTCTGAAAATCCAAACCTTCACGCCTATTTTCCCCATAACTGTCATTGCTTCCACAAAACCGTAGTCTATGTCTGCCGAGAAAGTCTGCAGAGGCACCCGACCCTTCCTGAACCATTCCTTTCTGGCTATCTCCGCCCCGCCGAGCCTGCCTGCCACCATCACTTTTATTCCCAGCGCCCCGCTTGACATAGTTTTTTCCATCGCTTTTTTGACCGCGCGTTTGTAGGAAACTCTCTTTTCTATCTGCCACGCTATGGACTGTGCCACAAGCCTTGCATCCAATTCAGGCTTCTTGATTTCAGAAACATTAATAAAAACCTTCCTGCGAGTAAGACTTTCAATATCATTCTTCAGGTTTTCTATGTCTATTCCCTTCCTACCTATGACAATACCGGGACGAGCTGTCCTTATGGTAACTTTCAAATAGGAACCCATTCTTTCTATTTCCACCCAGCTTACAGCCGCCAGGTGAAACCTCTCTTTCACCAAATTCCTTATCTCATAATCTTCCCGCAAAAGCTCCGGCATATCTTTAACTGAAAACCACTTTGACTGCCAATCTTGTATGTATCCCAGTCGAACGGATTTCGGATGAATTTTTTGACCCATATTTATCTATAGAAGCAGAGAATTGTATTTAGAGCTGAATTCAGAGTTTTAGACAGTTTTCCTTGATTTTTATTCTCTAATCTCCTAGCTCTCTACTCTATTCAACCTCCTTTGCATCAGAAACTATTACTGTCAAATGACACATTTTCTTTTTGTAGGGCATGGCTCTGCCCATGGCGCCGGCGCGATATCTTCTCAAATATTTCATCGGGCCTTTAGTGCAGTAGGCTGTCTTGACCCAGACTTTATTTAGATTAAGTTTCTTTCCCATCTTAACCGAGAGATTGGCTCCGGCGGATCTCACCGCCTTATAAATTATTCCGGAAGAGCGCTTCGGAATGGTTTTAAGAGTATATTCCACTTCCTGAAGAGACTTCCCTCTTATTTTATCCAGCACAACATTAACCTTCCTCGGCGAATAACTTTGATATTTAAGATTACATTTTGCGTCCATAATAAAAAGGGCGGTGCCCTTCCTCCTTAAGTCAATTCTGTGGCTTCCTTGGTATGTGCCGCTCCATGTCCCTTGAAAATCCTGGTAAAGGAGAATTCTCCCAATTTATGCCCTACCATTCTTTCAGTTACATAAACCGGCAGAAACTTCTTTCCGTTGTGAACATTGAAAGTATGTCCGACGAAATCCGGCACTATCGTGCAGGCTCTCGACCATGTCTTGACGGGCTTTTTCTCACCCTTTTCGTTCATCTGCTGGACCTTTTTCAGCAGCTTTAAATCCACATACGGTCCTTTTTTTGAAGATCTGCTCATTTACGTTCCTCCCGTATAAAGTAGCAAATTTCGTTTTTCATTTCTTCCCTTTCCCGATTTCTCCGCCTAAATCATCTATCATTGTCTCTGCGTCGCCCTTGATTATCTTAAACGCTTCTTCCACTATAAATTTTTTGCCTTTGTCTTCTTTTTTCTTCTCGCCTTTCTTCAATGCCTGCTCCATTCTTTTTATCAACGACTTTAATTGATTGATTGCGGCCTTCCTGTTTCCGCATTTGTCTTTGTTCTTCTCTTTCTTTTCGCATTTCAGCAAAAGTTTCTCCGCGCGGTCTATTATCTTTATCAGCTCGTCTTTGAATTTCTTTCCGCCCAGATGCCCCAGTTTATACGCCACTTCAATATCCTCTTTCAGCAGTCTGAATGTAACTTCTTTCTTCAAAACCGGAGGCGGCGCCCCGGGCGCGGGGTCTATGGAAAGATGATATTCCTGTATCGCACCGGATGATATATAAGCGCGAAATGTAATGGAATTACTGGTTGAACCATCGCGATAACCCAAATACATACCACCTGAATACTTGCAATCATCAAAACCTATAAACTGCAAAGTGTATGTATCTTTCAGTACCGGTGGGAAAAAATTAAGAACGGCGGATTCAGGCTCGCACGGATCATTAGGATCAAGACTGCAAATCTGCTCAACACTATACGCCGAATTGGGTATTTCATGATAACTTTTAACACCGGTATCACCGCTTTCAAATACATAAATTGATTTAAATCCCGTTTTCCTGTCTTGCGAATCAATCATAATGAACTGAACTTTGGTTTTCCTGTTTTCAATAGGCTGATTATCGCTGCCAGCGCTTATATATAAATCGCTATGATCGCCGGTGTTTTTTACATAATTTATTCGTTCCATTACTTCATGAAGCAAATCCTCCGCGCACAAATTATATCCTGTCACCAACAGACAGCAGAATAAAAACACAATTTTTTTCATATTGCTTCCTTAATAAAAAATTCTTATTCCCTCGAATTCCTTCTCATTCAAAGCATTCGGATTATATAATCGCTCTCTGCCGCCGGCCGGATCCGATACAATGAATTTATCATTACATTTTCCAGTTGTTAAAACAAAATGTCCTTTGAGTTTAAATATTATCGGTGCTCCGGTTTCTATTATAACCTTCGCCATAGAAACCAAACTTTCTTTCCCATAATCTTCAACATCATAAGCTCCCAGAAAGAAAATTTTTTCTCCGGAATATAATTTGGCAGCTTTAAAATTTACATTATTTCTCCAATCATAACCCTTCGGAACAGGCAAACTTTTCAAATACTCATTCAACGCTCCCGGATTCGTTGTTGATATATTTAACTCGGGATATGTTCGGGCATAGTAATTTATAAGCGTCGCCAATGCCGTCAAAGCGCACCCTCTGTAACCTATTGTGGCCCGGGGCGTTGCTTGACAATCATTATTGGCATAGCAATTGTAGCTCCACGCCGCAATGCCGCTCTGCGAAAAATTGTCATTCTTCAGCTTGCCGCACGCTTCGAATTCAATATCGGGTTCGGCATCGTCGGATTTCACCATCACATGGTATTCAACCGGTCTCTCGCCAAGCGTCAGGCTCGTCCTGGCGAAACCCAGTCCGTCGGTTACCGCGCTTAAAGCGGATAAACCCGCACCGTACGTTTCGCCGGTCAACTCAAAATTTATACCCACTCGCTGAACAAACGTATTCGTGACTTGATCGCTGGTCCTTACTTTCAAAGGCTCCGGCAACGGTTCATTGACATTTCCTATCTGCCTGTCCCCGCTGTATTTTACCAAAACGGCCGGAAGAGCCTCCGCAGTGAAAACAATCTTTTTCGGTTCACATTTGCCGCACCCGGCAGAAATCTCGTACCTTCCCGTCTTATTTCCCAAAGTCACCGCCGCCGATGCCATGCCGCTTGCGTCAGTTTTTATTTTACTCGGATTTACGGCAAAACCATGCTGAGCCGCCGGAAAACTTTCAACGGAAAAAGATATCTCTTCATCC
>CALEIX010000330.1 GCA_937898825.1 uncultured Elusimicrobia bacterium
ATTTGCACTTTGCAATCTTCATTTTGAAATGTTGTATTCACGAAGTGAATACAAGACGTTAAGCGCAATGGCTCAATGCAGAATGCAAATTGAAAAATGCAAAATAGAAGCGATTTAAAGGAAGGGGAGAATGACTTTGCAATTTGCACTTTGCAATCTTCATTTTGAAATGTTGTATTCACGAAGTGAATACAAGACGTTAGAGAAAGTATAATAAGGAGGGAGTTTATTGTTAATTTTCAATGAACCGGGTAAGAGAGAAATTTTCTATTAGAAAAAAAGGACAAACAACAATAGAATATTTGCTGATTATGATTGGACTTTTGTTGTTTTTCGTGGCAATGTATAGATTCTTACAGTGGTATTTGGCGAGGGATTTTCAAAGCGGAGGTGTTATTGTTTTGAGAATGTATAAACAGGACCCGTGGTGAATAACCGAAGCAAGCAATTCTTTAAATAATTGGTATAATAAGTATTGTTTGAAGGAGGCTGAAATGCTTAATTACGCGTACTTAAGTTTGCAAATGCTCTCAAATAAGTTGCGCGCGAGAAGAGGTCAGAATACCGTTGAATATCTGCTGATGCTTACCGTTGTTGTCGGGGTTGTTTTGATAGCGGGCATAGCGCTCAAAAAATACATGCCGGGCCTGTTTAACCAGATTCAGCAGATGATTACAGGAGCTGCAAGCAGTTTGGGAGCCAGCGGCGGGAATCAGTAATAACAGCTTTTAAACCGACTTTGCTTGTTTCCCTGGCAAAGGAAAGCGAGTTTGTTATGTGCTGGAAAAGTGGCATTTTTTGCTTAGGCAAAAAATGCCACAGGCGACATTAGGGCAATATGACCGGAAAAAAGGGACAGGTTACTGTGGAGCTTCTTCTCGTTCTGCCGGTTTTCATGCTGATGCTGTTTTTTATAATGGAGCTGGGAAATCTTGCCTTTCAGACAATTCTTTATCATCATTGCGCTTATGAATTGGCGAGAATAGGCTCTCTTGTCGCAGGGCCCCCTGGCGGCAGCAAAACGGCGACCTCCGACCTCGGAAAAGCCACAATTAAAATGGAGAGTGCGCTTTCCCAGATGAAAGTTAACTGCAGACTTTCACCCTCTCCTTATTTTGAACCGACCGGTGCTGACCCGCAGGTGTCGGCTACCGGCGGAACGCATATTAACGAGGATTTAGTGGTTTCTCTCACCTGCACTGCCCGGCTTGTTTTTCCCGGGGCTAATTTCTTTTTGTCTGACCCGCCCAGGTCAACGCATAGAAAAAGGATACAGGTGCAGGTGCGTATGCCGGTGGAAAAACCGTTCTTTCAATAGGTCCAATAAAGAAATTACCCTGATATACATCGGGGAGCATACCCCGAAGTGTGTTTGGTCGCATAAAAAGGTAAAACAAATTTAACAAAGTTGTAATTTAAGAAGGATAAAATATTTCTGAGGCCCGAATATTAGCTGACTAACCGCAGCATAAAAGGGCTTTGCACAGGAGAGAGATATGGGAAAAAAGGGAACTTTAGTGCCTTTGCTTTTGGCGATATTTGCGGCAATGATATACTGGGGGGTTCTGACCTCCAAGGAACGGGCGCTTTCACGAGCCTATGAAAAGAGCAGAGTGCTTGTGGCGAAATACGATTT
This sequence comes from uncultured Elusimicrobia bacterium, assembly GCA_937898825.1. Taxonomy (GTDB): domain Bacteria; phylum Elusimicrobiota; class Elusimicrobia; order Elusimicrobiales; family UBA9959; genus CALEIX01. The sequence continues at coordinate 1,637 of CALEIX010000330.1, forward strand.
ACCCGCCCGAACGGTGCTTAAAGAGGATTTGGTTGAAATTGTGACCGTGCCGAGAAAATACATGCAGCAAGACGCTTATGAAGTAAGGTCTCCCTCGGATATAAAACTTGTCGTAAATCTTGTCACAGAAATAAGAATCCCCAAAGGTAACCAGATAACGCAGTCAGCTCTGGTGAGTTTGAGTCCAAAGGCCGGTTTGAGCGTAAAAGTTCCGCCGGGTTACAGGGGCTTTATTCTTCCGGTGGACAATGAAATGCTGGATTTGGTAAAGCCGGGCGACAGGGTTGACATTCTTGTCACGTTTGACGCCATCATGGCGAACAACAAAAAAGAGAAGGTTACCGCCACCATATTGCAAAACGTTTTGGTTTTGGGCGTCGGCACTGATTTAGGGCAAGGAATATCTGCGGCGCAGGCAAAGGCAAAATCCGCCAAGGAGGCGGCGGCGCAGGCTTTTTCTCAAAAGGGAACTTTAAGCCTCGCCTTAAATCCGCAGGAGGCCCAATATTTAGCTCTGTCAAAAAAACAGGGGGAGCTCAATATCATAGTCAGGGGTTTGGGAGATCTTGAACTTCACGCGATGGAAATAGCCAGTTTTAAAAGGATTATTAAATAAATCTTGTGGAGATATGAAAATGAAAAAAACATGTTTTCTTTTAGCTATGTTTCTGCCGGCTGGTTTATTCGCAAAGGCCAACATGGTTGCTGTAAGCGCGGATATAGTCGAGATAAGCGGTTCTCTTCAGATGACCAAGGGGTTCGCGTGGAATCAATATTTTGATTTTTCCGAAAGCGCCGTGCCGGGGCTTATAACCGTGGGTGAGTTTGAAAGAAAAACCGCTCTTGCGACTTCGCTTAAACTTCTGGAAACGGAGGGAAAGGCGCAACTTCTTTCAAATCCAAAAGTGATTACCAAGAGCGGAACCCAGGCGAATTTTACGGTTGGCGGAGAGGTGCCGGTGCCTTATTCCAATAATCAGGGAGTGGGAGCCGACTTTAAAAAGTTTGGCGTAATACTCAACGTTCTGCCGGTTATACTGAGGGAAAAGAAAAACACGGTGGATGTGCAGATTCAACTTGAAGTTTCCAATCCCGATTATTCGCGTCCGGTCAGCGTGCAGAATACAACAATACCTTCCATGGTGACCAGGCAAATTCAGACCGAAGTGGAGTTAAAAAGCGGAGAGACGCTGGTTATAGGAGGACTGAAGAGAAGCACGAGAAACGTTACGAAAAACCGCGTTCCGGTTTTGGGAAGCATACCCCTTCTCGGCGCCTTGTTCAGCTCCACTGATGTGGTGGAGGAACAAAGTTCCCTTTTCCTTTTTGTGACATTTGACATTATAGATTAGGGCGACGTAAATGAACGTGGGCAGACTATGAATAAAGAGCAAAAATCCAGAGTCATAGTTTTTTCAGGCCCGAAAGAAGGTGTTGGTAAAACCTCCGTGGCATTGAATTCCGCTTTGGCCTGGGCCAGCTATCAACAAAGGCAGGTTCTTCTCGTTTCCATGAATCCTCTCGCCTCCAATGAACACACGGCTTTTCTTGGCGTTAACCCGCCTTCAATAAGTGAGTTAATAGTTCTTATGGGCAGAGAATCGGTTGGCGCTCTGGGTGCGCTCTTGAGAGGAAAAATTCCTATTTCCCAATGGGGAGTGGGGGTGCTGCCTCTCGCAAAAAAACGGGTAGAGCTCAATAAACTTGCGCCCGACCTGATAATGCCGATATTTTCAAAGCTTTCCGCTAATTTTGACATTTTTATTGATGTGGATTCCTATTTTCCAATGCAGGTTTTTTCATTTGATATAGCGGATAATGTATTCTGGATAACCAATCCCAATGTTTCGAGTCTGAATATAACCAGTAATATTTTCAGGGAAATAAACAGTTTGCATTTCTCAATGGCTAAGTTTTCCATAGTGGTGAATTTGTATGATTTTCCTGGCGCGGTGGCGCCCAAAGAAATAGAAAAAATGTTCAAACAAATGGGCAAGGAAGTTCTTGCTTATATGCCGTGGGAAGATGAACTCGCCATTTGCTCCAATGAAAACAAGATTCTCATCGTGGAAGAACCGAATTCCAAGTGGATAAAGGCTCTCAGGGTAGTGCTTGGTAAAATAGAGGAGACAAAGCCCGCCGAAAAGGAATGGGTCACGACTATTGGCTCGGTGGAATTTTCGCACGGCGCGGATATGCTGTGGAGGCCGCTTGAAAGGGAAAAAACTGCAGATGATTCTTTGTCCCACGCACGGACGGGAGATGTTAAAAAAATTGCTCGCACGGATGTTCCCCCCTTTTGGGAAGATTTGAAGATGAAGATACACAGTGATGTGGTTTCCACGCTCGAGGTCGAAAGGATAAAAATAAGCGATAACCCGCAGGAAAATCAGGCTGTCAGAAAAAAAGTGGATTCCATAATCAATAAGTTGCTTCAAAAGAAGGACAGCGCGCAGCTTACCAGAGAGCAGAGGATAAAATTCATAAACGAGCTTTTGGACGAAATTATGGGATTAGGACCGCTGGAGGAGTTGATGAGGGACCCGGCGGTAACCGAAATCATGGTGAATGCCCCGGAGAAAGTCTATATCGAAAGAGCCGGCAAGATTATACTGACAAAATATAAGTTCAGAGACGAAGAGCAGATTATGCAGGTGATGAAAAGAATAGTAGCTCCTCTGGGAAGAAGGATAGATGAGAGCGTGCCCCTTGTAGACGCCCGTTTGAAAGACGGTTCCCGCGTGAACGCTATAATACCGCCCCTTGCAGTCTCCGGACCAACCTTGACGATACGACGCTTCTCGCAAAAACCCTTTACTGATGAAGAGCTCATTAAAAAAGGCAGTGTTAACAGGGATTGCGTTACTTTCTTAAAAGCCTGCGTAAGGTTGAGAAAGGATGTGATAATCAGTGGCGGAACCGGCACTGGTAAAACTACCTTTTTGAACATGCTTTCGAGCTACATACCGGAGGACGAAAGAATAATAACCGTGGAAGACACTGCCGAACTTCGGCTTCAGCAGAGCCACTGGGTGAGACTTGAATCCAGGCCGCCCAATATAGAAGGCAAAGGAGAGGTTACAATCAGGGACCTTGTGAGAAACTGTCTTAGAATGAGGCCGGACAGGATAGTCGTGGGAGAGGTAAGAGGCGCTGAAGCTCTTGACATGCTCCAGGCGATGAATACCGGCCATGAAGGTTCTCTTGCTACAATTCACGCAAATACCCCGAGAGACGCCTTGACAAGAATGGAAGCAATGTGCCTGATGGCTGGAGCGGACTTGCCAATATGGGCGCTGAGAGAAATGATATCTTCTGCCGTTCATATCATAGTTCAACTTACCAGATTTTCCGATGGGACGCGTAAAGTAACCGCGGTCACCGAAGTCACCGGAAGGGAAGAAAATCAAATCCTTACCCATGACCTTTTTAGATTTAAGCAAACGGGAATAGAAGAGGATGGAAGGGTTACCGGCGTTTTCACAGCAGTGGGAGAGCCGCCGAAGTTTTTTAACGATTTTAAAACTCACGGCATAAATCTGCCGGTGGATTTGTTCTGGACCGAAGAGCAGAAAAGGGCAAGGATGAGGCAAAGAGGATGAAGGGGCCGCGTAGTATAATTTATATCTTGCTGTATAGCTATGGAGAGTGGCAGGATAGAGTAAAGGATTAAAAATGATAAAGAAGAAATTTTACCTTTTTCTTTTAGTTTTCTTTGTTGTTTGCCAGGGCGCTTTCTCGGCGGTTTTCAATAAACGGCAGATGAACGAGATTTCATGCGCCATAGTGAAGACTCAATTGTTTTACTACTATCTTTCTCCCGATATGGATGAGAAACTCAAAGACTACACGTCAAAATGCGGCGCAAGCACTATAAATCTTAAAATGCCGAAGTGGCTTGAGGAGGAAGTGCTCAGGATGCTTGAAAAAAAGGTGTGGAGGGACCCTCAGGAAGGCGAGATATCGGAAGCGTCCATGTGGCAAACAGCGGTGTCCATAATTTACGAATTTTTAACTATTACCAAAAAAACTTTTCCGTCCGAATATGAAGGCGCTAATATTCAGCCCGCTTTGCTGGTAAAGGAATATGCCGATATACGCATAAGATTTCAAATGGCTATGGACAGAATCTACAGGGCGCGTTTGTTTGACTCTATGAAAGGACGGGGCAGGAATATAGCTCCCATATTTCATTTAATTCTGAGGGAGATGGAAAGTATTGCGGATGCCATTTCCAGCAACGATATCAAGCAGTATTCCGTTTCGGCAACCGCCGTGGGAGTTCTTGCGCAAAACGCTTTTGGGCAAATTTTCTCCGGTCCCAGAAAGTTGGATAAACCCCGTCCGGTGGAAATGTCGACGCGGATAATGAATTTCGCCTTGAGCGTAGCAGGAATTATACTTATATTTCTCTCCGTTCGCTTGTTCTTCATTCTCAATAAAGAACAAACCGACAGGATGATAGACAGTTATGCCAAAAAACTCGGGAGTTGGGGCGAGAGTTTTTCACGCCAGTTCATAGAAGTGAAAGTTCAGTACCTTGTCGGCGTTCCGGTAGCGGTTTTCGCACTGATGGGGCTTTTAACTTTCAGTATCGTCGGATTTATTGTCCTTGTCCTTATAGGGGTTTATATAGGATTCCATATGCCTGAGTGGGTTTTCAATTATATGAAGATACAGAGGGGTAAAAAGATAGATGCTCAGCTTATGGACGCTTTAATTCTCCTGTCCAATTCTTTGAAGTCCGGTCTTGACATAGTGCAAGGGTTTGAAATGGTCTCCAAGGATTTGCTTCCCCCGATTTCGGACGAGTTCGCCCTCGTTATTAAGAATTATCAGCTCGGAATGAGTTTTGAGAAGGCTCTCGCCGTTATGGAGAACAGGGTTGCCAGTAAGATGCTTTCATACATGATACGGGCGATAACTTTGCAAAGGCAAATGGGCGGAAATCTTACCAAGGTGTTTGAAAGAATAGTGATAGACATAAGAGAGGAGTCAAAACTGGAAGAGAAGACCAAGGCATTGACCGCTCAGCAGAGGATTCAGTCGATAGTAGTGGGGATAATGCCGTGGGTAATGCTTTTTATAATGTTTATTTTCCAGGGGCAAACAATGGCGAAATTTTACTTTCGTCCCGTGGGAATGTTGGTGTTGCTTTTATGCGCGGTGTGGATAATGATAGGTATGAAAGTTGTGAGCAGTCTGGGAAGGATAAGGGTTTGATATGCAGGGTTCTTCTATTTTCTTGCTTATAGTGGCGCTTGTCGGGAGTTTCAGCGCTTTTACCTTTATTTATCGTTTTTTTCTTCCAAAAAAAGAAGAATATTCTCCGATACAGAGCGTTGACGATTTGGAGCAAAAAGAACTTTCTGTTTTTGCCAGGCTCGACCCAAGAAGAAGCGTGATGGACAGAATAGACCTTATCCTTGCCAGGGGGCTCGGGCTTGAGAAGAAACTGAACGAAACCTACGTTTTGCTGGGAAGCCCTGACGGAACGGACCCTCTCAAGATGCTGCATAAAAAGGAATTCTTTGCGGTTGTGGCCGGCGCTCTGGTTTATTTTTTGACGTATTCCCCGCTCGCTTTTGTTTTTTTGTTGCTTGGTTTTATTATCCCCGACGCGCTTAACTCAAGAAGCATACGCTTCAGGCAGGAGGATATAATACGCAACTTTCCCACTTTTGTGGACCTGGCGGCTTTGATGATAGAATCCGGGCAGGACTATATGACCGCTTTTGACCGCATCGTCAAAATATCCCCTAAGAAAACCGGTCTTGAAAGAGAAGTGGAACAGGTTATAAATGAAGTCCAGCTTGGCTATTCGCGTCGTGATGCGTTAAGAAGGTTCGCCCTGAGAACCGGGCTTCAGGAAATACGTTCTTTTGTGGGGCTCATAATTCAGTCGGACGAGCTCGGCACAAGTCTTGTGGACCTTTTGAGAAATTTTTCCGCGGACATGCGCTTTAGGAGGCTTAATAAAGCCGAGAAACTGGCTGCTCAGGCTTCCACAAAAATGCTCATACCGCTGTTTATTTTCATTTTCCCGACGGTCTTCATACTGATGCTTGCGCCGATGATAAGTGATTTGCTCACCGGAGGTATGCCGTTTTAATGAAACGAAAGAAGGAGAATATATGGTAAGGAGCGGGAGAAGTGGGGGGGAATTATGAAAAAGGTGGATTCAGTTGTATTGAGCGTTTTATTTTTGGCGGTTTTTTCGCCGGATGTTTTTCCGGGGAGAGTAGTCAAGAGCGAGGCGTCACTGTTTCTCGGTCTTCAGAAGGTTGGTCTCGCTTCGCTCAACGATTCTCAGGAAAAAAAGGAATTCCTGAACATTGTTTCCCTTGAAAAGCAACGTCTTCAGTACAAGATGCTCAGGAATGTCTATGAAAATGCGTTTGAATTTTACCAGCAGGGAAATTTTGAGGAGGCAAGATCATTGTGCGAAAGGATCCTCTCAATAGATCCGACTTTTGAAGACGCCGCGATGCTCATGGATGCTGCTACGCAGCTGAAAGGCAAAGCCCGCCCGTTTCTTTCGAGAAAAATCCTGATGGAGGACAGGTTTAAAAAAGCGCTTTCGCTGTATAAGGAAGGCAGAGTGCTTGAAGCTTATGACAGGATGGAGGAAGTGGTCAAGCTTTCTCCGAATAACATAAAAGCGAAATATTGGCTGGGCAGAATAGAGGCCGATTTGAAGGATTATTATTTTGAAAAAGGCCAGGAATATTATAAGAAGCATAAACTTCAAAAAGCCCTTGATAATTATTACAATGCGCTTGTGTTAAAACGCAATGATTCCAGAATAATGGCTGAAATAGCCAAAACCGAAGAGGAATTGAGAGACAAAAAAGCGAATGACGCTCTCAAACGTGCTCTTGAGTATTACGCGGCGCAAAAGCTTCTTTCAGCTCACGCGACTCTCAAGAAGGTTCTTGAAATCAAACCTTCCGACGCCAAGGCAGCCAAACTTTTGGAAGAAGTGCGAGCTGAAATAGAAAAAAGTTACATAGCGGCAGGGAGAAAATTTTATAAACAGAGAAAGTATCTTCTTGCGATAAAAATGTGGAATAAAGCGAGACCCTATGCCAGCAGCGTTTTCTACATTAAAAAACTTATAAGACGCACGAAAGAACAGATGAAAAGGGAAGCTGAGGAAAAAAAGAGAAGGGCCCAGGAAGAGGCGAGAAGAAAGAGAGAGGAGGAGGAAAGAAAACGCAAGGAAGCCGAAGCCAGAAAAAAAGGTCAGGTGGAAACAAGCGGACCGATTGTAACCGAAAAACCCAAAAAAATCTCTCAAGCCAATAGGATGGCCTCGCAAAAGCATTATTTAGAGGGGCTTAAGTATTTTCAAAGCGGGAATTATGAGAAGGCAAAAAATGAATGGCAGATAGCCAAACAACTGGACCCTGAAAACGCCGATGCTCAGATGGGACTCAAGAGAATAGAAAAAATACTTTCAGGAGGCAGATAAATCAGAGTCGGGAGTCAGTTGTAGCCGCCCCGTTAGAGATACACGGGCTAAAATTTTATCTAAAAGATGCTGAAAAGAAGAAAATGGCGAATGTATTTGTAAAAGGTTGTAGCTGTGGGCGTGGGCGCATATGCGCCCTATCTCTAACGGGGCCAAAATAGCGGCTGGACGGCTAGACAGCAAGACGGCTGGACGGCGACAGGAAAATAAGGGATAAAGGATAAGTCGGGACAAGAGTCAGGAGTCGGAAGTCATAAGGCATAAGGCGGAAGTTGCGGGTTGCAAGAGATAAATAAACACAATGAACTCAATAAACTCTATGAACGCAATGAACGCAATGAACGCTTAACGCAATGAACGCTTAACGCTATAAACGCTCAACTCAATAAACTCTATGAACGCAATGAACGCAATGAACGCTTAACGCAATGAACGCTTAACGCAATGAACTTTCGCGGCGAAATAAAATATGAGACTCGGGATTAAATGGCTTTTATGGTTTGTGGGCATAGGCGTTTATGTTATGGCGCTTGGCGGGGTATTTTATTATAACTTGTTTAAATGGACTTTTGACGAAAAGTTAAAGCAGGAGATAATAGAAAAAGTGAAAGTTTATGCCCCCACGCTCAGGGAAGGATTGCTGAATAATGCCAAAGCCATAACTTTTGACGAATACGATATAATGCAATCGCTTATTAAAGACGATAGAATAAGCGCGATAATTTATATAAGCAGGCAGGGCACTATAAGATGGCATAAGGAGCCGCGTTTTATCGGGACAACCTGGGATGAATTTCAAAAGGCGGTTCCGCCTCTTACAGACGCGATCACGCAAGCCTACATGTCCAAAATGCCGAAAGTCAGGCAGGTTCCCAAACAGCCATTTTACGAAATAGCCATTCCCTTTTCCGTGAGAGGAGAGATAATAGGAATAGTTGATTTATTGGTTTCAAGAGCGGGAGCCGACCTTCTTATAGGTTCAGCCATGCGCAAATATGTCTTCGGTGCGTTGGGGGTTTTGTTTTTACTCGGACTTCCGCTTTATTTCTTCTTTCATCACTATGTGATATCTCCGATAGAAAACCTGAGAGATGCGGTGGATGCCATATCCATTAAAAACATGAATCTCAGATTCAACCCGAGAAGGGACGAGATAGGAGATATAGCCGAAGCCATAACAACGTTTGTTAACAAGGTTAAGCATGAATTTGTGACAATGTCCGAAAAAGACAAACTCCGCAAGGATGCGGAACAACAATGGTGGCGCACACTGTTAAATATCATTGTTCTACAAGAACAGTATGTACTTGTGGTAGATGAAAACAATAATGTGCTTTATGCTAATTTTGACATAGGTTCTGAGCTTGATAAAAACGTTCATTTATTGGATGTGGTGGATAGCCAGCAGCAGAATCTTTTGCGGCTTGTGGGGGAAGCTTTTGAAGAACCCGGAAAAACCATAGAGGGAGAAACTGTTTTTAAGAACGAGAACATGTACGTGAAGATTGTGCATACGGGGGAATTTGCTGATGTAAGCAGAACGCTGATTCTCTTCTATCCCAAACCATCTATAAGCATATAAACTTGCAATTGTAAATATAGTAAATATAAAAATTCTTTCCTTTTACTCAGTGAACCCTACTTATTCCCGCTCCGTCCTTGTTTTTTATTTTCACTGCCTGTTCTTCACTGAACGGTATTGATTTAGTTTCAATAATTAGTAAAATTATTTATGTTTGAAACTGCGTTGGCGGAGAGGTCGTTTAGAATTTCTTGCTGCAAATTACACCGGTTTTCCGCAGGACGCAAAAACGAATTCTCTTTCTGTAAAAACTTACTTGGAGGTCATTATGAAATATGAAGTTAAAAATATTCACATAGGCTCGCTTATTTTTTCGTCTTTGCCTATAGTTATTTTTGCCCTCGGTTTCCTCGGGGCAATCACTGCTTTTTTTATGGTCCCAACGCCGATTGTCGGCGGGATGTCTCTCGGGAAAAAGGCACTGGCTGTGGGAATGTATTCCTTTCTTTACATGTTTTTGGCATTGGCTCTTTTTGTGTTTTTAGCTTTCGTATACAATTTTTTTACTGCGGTTTTGGGTTTGAGTGGAATCAAGGTTGATCTTGAGGAAGAAGAATAAGAAACCGCGAAGGAGATAAAAGTGAAGATTAATATTATTTTCGCTTCAAAGAATCTTTCCAGGGCCTCGTTGCTTATAGAACTTCTTTCTCGTCAGGGCTATTCCGTTATTACAGCGAAAAAAGCGCGAGAGGTTTTGGGAATGCTTACGCAAAGAAGTTTTGACCTTTTGATGACAGGACAGAATCTGGAGGACCAGGATGGACTTATCTTTTTGAAAGATATAAGGTCCAAAAACAAAAACCTTCCTGTCATTGCTGTCCTTGAATCCCCTGACACTTACATTGAGCATTTGCCTGCGGGAATCAATATAGAAACAATGCTGCCTCATTCGCGTGGAGCCGGCGCAAAAGCCAGGAAGATAACCTATAAACTTGCCTTTTTCCATTTGGGAGCTGATGAGTGTCTAAGTTATAATCAGGACCTCCAGGAAACCATGGCGAGAATAAAAGCTGTTATAAGAAGAACAATAACTGCTCAGCCTGACGAGATTCTCAAAATGCGGGAAATAGAATTAAATATGTCAAGTTACACTGTAAAAATAGCCGGGAGAGAAATAAGCGTTACGGCAAAGGAATTTGACCTTTTATATGTTTTCCTGAGTTCTCCGAACAGGGTGCTCAGCCGCCCCTATCTCATTGAAAGGGTATGGGGATACAATTACTTCGGCTCTCCCAGGACCGTGGATGTGCATGTGAGGAGACTCAGGGCGAAACTTGGCAAGGCGGCCAGGTATATCCATACGGTTCCGTGCGTGGGATACAAACTGGTGCCGAACACAAAATAGAATAATTGACTGGAGGTGGGTTATGAATGAAAAAGTTTTGATTATTGACGACGACGCACATTTGAGAGACAATCTTTCTGATTCTTTGGAGCTTGAAGGCTTTGAATGTTATCAGGCGTCGAACGCCAAATCCGGAATAGAGTCGGCCAAAAAAGTCAAGCCCGATGTCGTTATAATGGATATACAGCTGCCGGACTCCAGCGGTTTTCAGATATGCCAGCAGCTCAGGAAGCATTCTCCAAATTTTGTTCTTATAATGATGACCGGAAGATTTCTTTCGTCTGAAGAAAAGACTCAGGGGTTTAATCTCGGGGCAGATGAATATATAACCAAACCCTTTGACATACAGGAACTTTCCGTGAGAATAAGGCAGCTCCTTTCAAGAAGGGCCGGATGAAAAAAATTTTATTCCTGTTTTTGATTCCCTTTTTATTTTATCCTTCAATCTCGGCCAGGGGCAATGGCAGGGTTCAGCTGGATTTATTTTTTGAGTGCATGGATTCCGGGGGGTGGCAGTGGTTTTTCGTCGCGGATGCCATAAGAGAACGGGAAAAGGATGTGTCCTTGAATGTCTATTGCATTGTTTCGAAAGACGATAAAGGAAAATGGAAGTCCCCGCGAGGCAAGGTGGAGGTTGACGAATCGAAAAGGGTGGCGGTTGCTTTTAAATACTATAGGAAAAAAGCGCTTTATTATTTGAACGGGAGAAGCTTGAGCCCATGGCGCGACGGCTGGATAGACGCTGCTATATTTGCGCAGATAAATCCGGATGTTTTTAAAAAACGGATAACTGAAGATGGAGACAGCGCCCTTGAAAAGCATTATGAAAAAGCTCGGGAACTTGGAGTGAAGGAGAAAACATTGTTTATAAACGGGGTAAAATACGAAGGGGAAATGAACCTCTCCGATTTAATGAAAACAGTCAACAGGTATCTTGCTCCACGCTCAAAATTTAAACTTTACACCGATAGAAAAAACGTCGCGGTGATTCCGGAATTTATTGTCCTGGTGGATAATAAATTTGCCTTAAAGAACGATGCCGTAATAAATTCTTTCAAGAGATATTTCTCGCGCATCAAACCGCAAATAGTAGATTATACCACCAACAAAATCTTCAAAGCGCGGTTTATACCCGCCTATCTCATAGAGAACAACAAGGAGACGAGGGATGCTTTCTCTCCCCTGATAAAAGCGGGGGTTTTTGAAAAGTATGGAAAATATTTTGTTTATTACGACAAAGGTTCTCAGGGAGTTTTTACCGAGCGGAAAGAAGAAAAAGGCAAATTAGAGGTTTTTGCTATGTCGCAATGCCCCTTTGGCACGCAGGCGGAAGACGCGTTGATTGACGCCTACGAGAAAAAACTTTTACCCAAAAACACAAGAATACAATTCCACTATATCCTGGATGCCAAAAAGACAAAAGGGGGGTATGAATTCCAGAGTTTGCATGGAAAAGAGGAATGGCAGGAAAATGCCAGACAAATTTATATAGCCTTAAATCATCCCGATAAATTTTTCGCGTACTTAAAAGAAAGAAATAAAAATTTCAGGTCGTCCGATTGGGAGAAAGCCGCGAAAAAAGCAGGAATTTCGGTAAAGGAAATAAAGAAGAATTTTGAGAGAGCCAAAGAGCTTTTATATGAGGACGCGCAATATGCCAGCTCCCTTGAAATTACGGCTTCTCCTACTTTTTTGGTGGGCGGGAAATATCTTATAGTGGGGCTTGGGCGTTTGAAAAATTTTAAGGGTTATGAAAAAATTCCTGCGGAAGCTGCCCAGGGTGCGTGTAAATAATTATCAGAAAACCCAATGAGCACAATGCTCATTCACTCTTATTCCTCCAGGGTTTTTTATTTGAGAAACATTTTTGTAATACATTTTATTGATAATATTTAATGGTTCATAAATTAAATTATAAAACTTAGCCCATGACCAGACGAAACAGAAAAAGAGGCAAACTTTTTTACAAGTTCCTGATAGTATTTTTGATGATTTCGCTGTTACCGTTGGGGATAGTGGGCTATTATCTTGTTAATTTGAGTAAGATTACGCTTAACCGCGCCATAAGCAAGGACCAGGAAGCCTTAGCTGTGGGATTTGCCGACACTGTGGCAAACTCCATAATTTCTTTCAGAAATATTCTCTATGAAGCGACCAGAATAGACAATTTCGCCAACATGAACAAGGAAAAGCAAAGAGACCTTGTGAATCGACTCATGCAACTTCACGCTGCTTTCTTAAGCATTTCCGTAATTGATGTTTCCGGAGATGAAACGATAAGAATAGAAAGATTTATACAGAATCCGAGTCTCAGGGATTTTTCAACGGACCCGATTTTTGAAAAGGTTATGAAAAAAGGGGAATTTATCGGTGGAATAGAAAGGTACATGGGTTCGTATCCGGGTTTGACTTTGGCTCTTGCGATAATAAGCACTACCACTCACCGCCCGGTGGGAGTCTTGATGGCAAAGTTGAGTCTCAACGGTTTAAGCGGGATTTTGAGGTCCAGTTTTCCTCCTTCGACGAAAACGCAGGCTGCTGTAATAGACTCCAGTGGTTTTTTGATAGCGCATTCCGACCCCAATGAATTGTTTAAACCAGAGGCTAAACTTCCGGATGACGTGCTGGAGGTTTTGCTCAGGAACGACGCCAAGAGCGGGGGCGGAGAAATACAGCTGTCAAGCGGAGAGAGAGTGCTTGGGGCTTTCGCCGAAGTGCCTGAGCTTGGGTGGTTGGTTTATATACAGCGGTCAGTGTCTGTGGCGTATGAAGCTTCCAACAAAATGCTTCACCGCACTTACAGAATGATATTTATAGTGATGGTTTTTGTTCTTTTTCTTGGTTACGCCGTTTCTCTCATTATAACCCAGCCGATAGAGGCTTTAAGAGAGGCGGCTTTAAGACTTGGTGAGGGGGATTTTGACTATTTGCCGGACCTGAGCATGCCCAACGACGAAATAGGGGAACTTGCCCACACATTTGTGCAAATGAGCGAAGCGCTTAAAATAAAAACGGCTGAAATTATTTCTTCAAAAGAGGAAGTGGAGCGCTTAAACAGAAGCCTTGAAAATAGGGTGGAGGCAAGGACCAGAGAACTTAAATCGGCGCAGGATGAGCTTATAAAAAAGGAAAGGCTTGCCGCCATAGGTCAAATGTCTTCTGTGGTGGGACATGAAATAAGAAATCCTCTGGCGGTGATAAACAATTCAGTATATTTTATAAAAACCAAGCTTTCCCAGAAAGAAGACTTAGACCCCAAAATTAAAAAGCACATATCAATTATTGAATCCGAGATAAAACAAGCCAATGGCATAATAAACGAAATACTCGGTTTTGCCAGAACGAGAGAATTAAAACCGGAAATGAGCAAGATTAATGATTATATTGAGGATTTGGTGGCGACCTATCCTTTCCCCGAACATATAGAGGTTGCTAAGCATCTTAATTCTCCAAATCCCGTTGTGAATATTGATAAGGATGAAATGACTCAGGCAATAAGGAATCTTATAAGAAACGCTATAGAGGTCATGCCTGAAAGGGGAAGACTTGTAATAAGAACGGAAGTCAGCGGCAATTTTGTGAGAGTGGACATTGAGGACAGCGGTCCGGGGATATCGCCGGATGTTTTAAGTAAAATTTTTGCTCCTTTTTTTACCACCAAAGCGAGGGGGACCGGACTCGGGCTTGCTGTAGTTAAAAAAGTGATGGACCGCCACAAAGGCAAAGCAGAAGTAACAAGTGAGATAGGCAAAGGCACCTGTTTCAAGCTTTACATACCTATACATAGGGTTAACTGAAAAAACATTGTGAAAATAGTGGCTGGACGGCTGGACGGCTAGATGGCTGGACGGCTGGACGGCTGGACGGCTGGACAGATGGACGGCAGGAAAGGATAAAGGATGAAGGATAAAGGATAAGGGATAAAGGATGAAGGATAAGGGATGAGGGATAAAGGATAAGTCGGGAG
>CALEIX010000331.1 GCA_937898825.1 uncultured Elusimicrobia bacterium
ACGGCATACGAGATGTAGAGAGGTCTCGTGGGCTCGGAGATGTGTATAAGAGACAGCTCAAGAACAACAGCGCGAATTTTTTCGACAACCTCGTCAAAAGGCATTTTCAAGCGACAACCCGCCGCGTATTTATGCCCTCCACCGCCGAATCTTCTGGCAACAAGACTTATGTCAATTTTTCCCTTTGAACGAAAAGTGACACTCACCCGCCCGGGCTCCTCCCGAAACAAAACTGAGATTTTCACGCCCGGTATCATCATTCCATAATTGATTATGTTCTCACTGTGTTCAACAGAGGCGTTAAATTGCAGAAAATCCTCTTTTTTCAAAAACATAAGAGCCGTTCTGCCACTTTTCGAGAGTTCGAGGCTTGCTAACGCCTTTCCAAGTATTTTGAGGGAAGGAAAGGAGCTGGTTGCATAAAGATACTTGTTGACATTGGCAAAATTAAATCCCGTTTCCAGAAGTCTGGCGGCAGTCATGTGCGTCCCGGAATTTGTGGAAGGAAACTGGAATCTCCCGGTATCGGTAACAATGCCCACATACAAATACCTCGCTTCTTTCTGATTGACTCGCACTCCCATTCGCTCAAACAACCTGTATATTATTTCAGCCGTAGAGGAGGAAGTGCTGTCCACAAGGTTTATATCGCCAAAATTCACCGCTGTCTTGTGATGGTCAATGTTGATTATCTGCTTCGCTTTTTTTTCAAATCCCCGTAAGTTTCCCGCTCTTTTGAGCGTGCTGCATTCAAGGAGAATCATAACCTCATACGGCGCTTTTGGCAAACAACCAACTTTTATCTTCCTGAATTCGGAAAAAAAACCAAGATTTTCCGGAACGGGATCGTGCGAAAATAAATATGTCTTTTTACCAAGCCGGCGCAGAACGCTTGATATAGCCAGCATGGAGCCAATAGTATCCCCGTCCGGATTTATATGGCCGGCAAGAAAAAAACGTTGATTTTTGTTGATAACTTCTATTATCCGCGCCAATTTCTCTTCAATGCTGTTTTCTTTGATTATTTTTTTCATATTCTATTCGGCGAAGCACCGCTTCTATTCGCTCAGCGCGGCAGGCAGTGTCGTCAAATTCAAAAAAAATATTCGGAATAATTTTAAGTCGGAGCCGCCTTTTCATCGACAGTCGGATTTCATTTTTGACTTCCTCCAGTCTTCCGGCAGCGGCCTGTTTTTCGCTTTCCGTCCCATAAACCGAGTAATAAACTGTCAGATTCTTCTTATCCTTCGATAGTTTTGTACCCGTTAAAGTAAACAGCCCTCCTAAATCCGGGAGGCTGGCATTCCTCAGGGCAAAATTAATTTCGCGCATAAAAAGTGCTTCGAGTCTCAGATTTCTTTCAAACATCGCTAAGCCGCCTTATTTTCTGTTCCTTAACAATTCCTTCTATAATATCGCCAACCTGAAAATCCCTGTATCCCTCTATCAAAATGCCGCATTCAAGACCCTTGTCCACCTGTTTTACATCTTCTTTGAACCTTTTCAGACCTGATACTTTCCCCGTGCCGACAACCTCGCCTGAACGCAAAATTTTGACCTCTTGATTCCTTGTTATCCGCCCTTCCCTAATTTGACTGCCTGCCACCCTTCCTGTGCGAAGTTCAAAAACCTGTTTGATTTCGGCACGCCCGGTCACGCTTTCAACTATCTCCGGCTCAAGCATTCCGCTCATGGCCGCCTTCACATCCTCAAGCAAATCATATATAACTTTGTAAAGTCTTATTTCAATACCTTCTTTTTTGCTCTGCTCAGCGATTTTGGGCTCCATGTCCACATGAAAACCGAAAATAATTGCGTTGCTGGCTTTGGCGAGGAGAAGATCTGTCTCTTATACACATCTCCGAGCCCAC
>CALEIX010000332.1 GCA_937898825.1 uncultured Elusimicrobia bacterium
TTTTTTTTTTTCAAGCAGAAGACGGCATACGAGATGTAGAGAAGTCTCGTGGGCTCGGAGATGTGTATAAGAGACAGGCATATCGGGCATATAGCGGTATTTGGAGGACTCTCTGTGCCGGTTTGAGGGCATGGGCAAAACATTTTTGTTTTTGTTTTGAGTTGAACGTGCACTTCAAGTCCTATAACTGCTTCGAATTTTTTCATTTTTTAAGGGTTCTGCCGGGGATTAATTTCCTTTCTCAGAAGTTTTATCATCTCGAAGTCGCTTGGATACCGGATTAGTCTTTCGGCTTCGTCTACCGTTAACCATTTTAAATCTATTATTTCATTTTTTGTAATCGGTGTCCCGCTCCCGCCTGTTTTTTCCATAAGAAACCATGTAACCTCCTTTTTAACCAGTCTCAAGTTTCTTGTAAACATGTATTTGGCGGAGAAAAGTTTTTTCAATATTCGGCATTTGTATCCGGTTTCTTCCCACACTTCTCTTAAAGCGGCGTCTTCCGGGGTTTCTCCCTGTTCAATGTGCCCCTTCGGGAAAGTCCAGACTTTTTGCCCCTTGAGATTTTGAACGAAAATGAGAAGGGTTTTCTCCCGGTTTAAGATTGCTCCGCCGGCCGAAAATTCTCTTTCAGTATTTTTCATCTCCATATTTTTTTGACAATGTCAAACAAAAGGTTCTCCTTGAAGTGAGACGCAGAAAATTGAACTCCGCAGGGGAGGTTCCCCGTTTTGACGGGCGCATTAAGGGCGCATATTCCTGCAAGGCTTTGCCCCGCGGTAAAAACATCGGAAAGATACATTGAAAGAGGGTCATTTGTTTTTTCCCCGAGCTTAAATGCGGCGGTTGGAGTTGTGGGAGTCAGTATAATATCAACTTCTTGAAATGCTTTACCAAAATCCGCGCGAACGAGATGTTTCACCTTTTTCGCTGTCAAGTAATACTCTTCATAATAACCGGCGCTTAGCGCATAGGTTCCAAGCAGGATCCTCCTTTTAACTTCGCTTGAAAATCCCTCGCCTCTGGATTGAGAGTAGGAAGAAAATGCTTTTTTTCCTTCTGCCTCAAATCCATATCTCGTCCCGTCGTATCTCGCGAGGTTTGAACTTGCCTCGCTGGAGGCGATGATATAATAAGCGGGGACGGAGAATTTTATGCTTTCAAGGGAGATTTCTTTTACGCTGATTTTCTCCCTCTTGATTTTGTCAAGGGTTTCCTCAAATGCCTTCATAATTTCGCCTGAAACATCCTGAAATATTTTATCCGTCGGCACTCCTATTTTTATTTGCCTCAGGGCCGGTGAGACTTGCTTTTCCGCGGGGAGGGAGGTTGAATCTTTTTCGTCGCGGCCGCTTATGACGGAAAATATCAATTTTAAATCTTCTATGTCTCCGGCGAAGGGCCCTATCTGTTCCATGCTTGAGGCAAATGCCGCAAGCCCGTATCTTGAAACGCTCCCGTAGGTTGGTTTTAAGCCATATACGCCGCAGAAAGCGGCGGGCTGCCTTACGGAGCCACCGGTGTCAGAACCCAGTGAAAGCGGCACCATCCCGGCTGCCACCGCCGCCGCCGAGCCGCCCGAGGAACCGCCCGGAACCCTATTTTTGTCATATGGATTTCTTGTTATCTGAAAGGCGGAATTTTCTGTGGAAGACCCCATGGCAAACTCATCCATATTTGTTCTGCCGACTATAACCGCATCTTCGTCGAGCAATTTCTGAACCGCTGTGGCTGTGTAGGGAGAAATGTAGTTTTTGAGTGTCTTTGAAGCGCAGGTCATTCTGTGGCTGCCGTAAAGTATATTGTCTTTTATCGCCACGGGAACGCCCGCAAGTTTCCCCAGTTTTTCGCCTTTTTTAAACTTCGAATCTATTTGGCAAGCTTTTCTCATCGCGCTTTCCTCAAAAGTTTCAAGAAAGGCGCCTATTTCGGAATCTTTGGCATGGATGTTTTCAAGGGTTTTCTTCGTTGTTTCCGCTGCCAGGAGCTTTCCGCTTTTGACATATCCGGCTATATCTCTTGCGTTCATTCCGAGTGAATAACCTTTTTTGTTTTTATAAAACCGCCCTCTCTTTGGGGAGCGTTTGACAAAATATCTTCGCTGTTTTTGAATATTTCCGGTTTATCCTCACGCAGAGGTGCGCCTTTTGTCTTTTCACCCTCGACCGCGGCGGCTGCATCGGCTTCTTTTAACCGTTCAAACCAGTTTATTATGTCCGCAAGTTGAGCTGAAAAGGTTTTCTTTTCTTGCTCGCTTAAATTTAATTTTGCAAGGTTCGCTATCTTTTCTATTTCAATCGAATTCTTCTGCATGGGTTGCCTGGTCAAAGCATTTCGAGCGGGGCGTATTTGAGCATAAATGTCTGTTTTGAACCATTGGAGAAACGCACAGTTATTTTTGCGTATTCTCCCGAACCCGTTATGTTCAAAATGCGGCCTACGCCGTAAACGGGATGAGAGACTTTTTGTCCCAGCAACGTTTGCGCGGAACTCTGAAAGGGATTGTATTTTTCCCTGTCGGAAGAAAAAGAATCCGCCCTTTTGCCGTCTATTTCGGATTCAAAGACGAATCTGGATATGGAATTGACATAGGTTTTGCCGAACGTTTTTCTCTCCTTTGCCCAGGAAAGAAACAATTTTCTTTTGGCGCGCGTCATTCCCACATAGCAAAGGCGCCTTTCTTCTTCCATTTCCTCTGCCGACGAGTTCGCTGAGTTGATGGGGAAAAGTCCCTCTTCCATTCCCGTGAGAAACACCACCTTAAATTCCAGGCCCTTGGCGAGATGCGCGGTCATGAGCGTAACCGCGTCTGAGGAATTGTCCATGCTGTCCACTTCAGACGCCAAAGACACCTCGTCAAGAAAGACGGAAATCTTCGGCTCTACTCCCTGTTTTTCGCATCTGTCTTCAAATTCTTTTACGGCGTTGACCAATTCCTGAAGATTACCAAGTTTGGTAAGGGATATTTGGGGATCCTTTTCGGACATTTCCTCCGTCATTTTCCAGTAGCCCGATTTGGATATAACCTCTTCAACAAAAAAATGCAGTTCACAGTTTTTCATATCCTTCTTCAACGAGTCGCGCAGCAGGAGAAATTCCCTTATGCCTCTTGCGGCGAGAGAAGAAATCCCCTCTATTTTATGGTATTCTTCTAACGCTGCCAGGAGCGGAATGTCCCGCTGTTCGGCGAAACGGGATATTTTTTCCAGCGCCGCCTTCCCGATGCCTCTCGGCGGAGTGTTTATTATTCTCAGCAGACTCAGATTGTCGCGCGGATTTATGAGGATTCGGATGTAAGCGAGAGCGTCTTTTATTTCTTTTCTTTCATAAAATTTGACGGAGCCCACGATGCGGTAGGGCAGGCGCTTCCTTAGAAACAATTCTTCAAAGGAGCGGCTTTGCGCGTTTGTCCGGTAAAAAATCGCGATGTCGTTCAGTGAGTAATCGTTGTCGTTTTTCAGCGAAATTATTTCTGTCTCTTATACACATCTCAGAGCCCACGAGACCTCTCTACATCTCGTATGCCGTCTTCTGCTTGAAAAAAAAAA
>CALEIX010000333.1 GCA_937898825.1 uncultured Elusimicrobia bacterium
CGGCGACCGCCCGCTGATTTTAGCGGGCGTCCGCTATTTCAGCGGACAAGGCAGTGGACAAGGCAGCGGACAAGGCAGCGGATTCGCCGTACTGGCGAAAACCCGTGAATCGTTGAAAGCTGGCGCGGAAAAGCGCTTGGTTTATGAAAAACGGAGGGAGTGGGATTTGAACCCACGGTACGGAATAATCCGCACACCGGTTTTCGAGACCGGCTCCTTAAACCGCTCGGACATCCCTCCGCAAATATAGTTTTTAAAATTTCAAGGAACAGGTTTTTCCGCCATTACAGATTTGGCGGACCCGCCGAGTTTTTAGTGGCGGGAAACCCATGTCCGCCGAAGCATATTTGTTATGCGTAGGCGGAACTCTTGCACCTCCCAAAAAAGTTGCAAGTTTTATGTCGCAGGCGGCAAGACAAAGAGCAAAACGGGTTTTGCGTGCAGTTCAAATTGCCTGGACATTGCCAGTGACACTTAACTCTTAACTTTTGTAATGATATAATATAAAATTACTTAACTTAATTAAAGGATTTTGCTCGCATGGGAAAGTTGTTCGGAACCGACGGAATAAGAGGCGTGCCATGGAATTTTCCGTTTACGGAAGATTTTCTTTCGAAAATCGGCTATGCCGTCTCCCTGGTTATAAGCCGCTCTCCCCTCTGCCCCAGGGAGGGAAGAAGGGTGCTTGTGGGAATGGATTCAAGGGAGTCCTGCGATAAAATCAAGGCGGCGCTTGCAAAGGGGATGTCAGTAAATGATTTTCAAATAGTTGATATTGGAATTATAACCACGCCGGCAGTTTCGTATCTTGTAAAAAGGGAAGGGGCGAGTTTCGGCGTAATGATTTCGGCCAGCCATAATCCCCCGGAGTTTAACGGGATAAAATTTTTCTCCCAAAACGGCATGAAACTTTCCGATTCGGCCGAGGAAAGGATAGAAAAAATTCTTGAAGGTGATATTTCTTTTGCGCCGAAGGATAATAAATTGGAGAGAATTGACTGCAGCGGGGACTATGCCCAGTTCATAGAAAAAAGCATTTGCGGCAATTTTAAAAATTTAAAAGTGGTTCTTGATTGCGCCAACGGGGCGGCTTTCAGAATCGCTCCCCGTATTTTCGAAGAACTTTCAGCAGACATTAGACTGATCGGGAACGCGCCAGACGGAAGAAATATAAATCTTGGCTGCGGCGCTCTTTTTCCCGAAAAGATGCAGAAGAAGACCGTGATAGAAAAGGCCTTTTGCGGCGTGAGTTTTGACGGGGACGCCGACAGGTGCGTGTTTTCCGACGAAACGGGCAGAACACTGAACGGAGACGACTTGATTTCAATAGCGGCTCCTTATCTTAAGGAAAAAGGGAAATTGAAAAATGATAAAGTGGTGCTGACTTTCATGTCCAACTGCGGTCTTATAAAATATCTTGAAACTCTTGGCATAGAAGTAGTTCAGGTGGCGGTAGGGGACAAGAATGTTACCGACGCGATTGAAAAAGAGGGTTTGTCCCTTGGCGGTGAATCCAGCGGGCATGTGATTTTCAGGGAGTTCGGTCCCACCGGGGACGGCATTCTGACCGCCGTTCAGGTTCTCAATATGGCGAAGGAAAGCGGAAAACCGTTAAGTTTTTTCAAGGACAGATGGAAAAGATTTCCGCAATTTGTGGTCTCCCAC
>CALEIX010000334.1 GCA_937898825.1 uncultured Elusimicrobia bacterium
ATGCTCCCTCCTCATTCCTTGTTTCGGCTAAAAATCGGCTAATTTCTCTTGCAAATAGACTTTTTCAGCAGACCCTACTTATCTGCCTCTCTTCGCTAAAAAATCAATTCTATTGCAGAATTTAGCGCAAGATTTCAGGAACATTATCAGTTTCCAAAAAACCTCGGCAAGAAACTCCTATTGAAATTTTACTTGCGTTTTTATATTCTTACTTTATAATGAAAGAGAAGAAGGCTGAAAAAAGACCATGGGGTCGATATACTGTTTTAAAATCTGCCGAGAATTACAAAGTGAAATCTATAATCGTAAAACCCCACCAAAAATTAAGTTTGCAACTTCACGAAAGGAGAGCCGAACACTGGATCTGCGTCAGGGGAAAAATGCTGGTAACGGTCGGGGATAAAAAGATTCATCTTACACCTGGAGAACATGTTTTTATCCCTAAAAAGGCAAAACACCGAATGGAAAATACCGGGGACGCTTTAGCTGAAATAATAGAAGTTCAAACAGGGGACTATTTAGGAGAAGACGACATAAAAAGGTTGGAAGATATTTACGGGCGCGCATAAGGAGGGGATATGAATTACCTTGATTGGAGCATTTTTATCCTTTACATGGGGGGAATGATTTTAATGTCAATGTACCTTGGGAGAAAGCAGAAAAATGAAAACGATTATTACATTGGCGGCAACGATGTGGATCACTGGTCAATAGCCATATCCACGATGGCAACTCAATGTTCTACAAACAGCCTGCTGGGCGCTCCCGCTTTCGTCATATCGGTCGGAGGACTCCTGTGGCTTCAATACGAACTTGCCGTGCCCCTCGCGATGATAGGTATAATGCTCTTTCTTTTACCATTTTTCAGGAAACAAAACATAATATCCGTCTATGAATATTTGGAAAAAAGATTCGGAGTAGGCACGAGAACTCTCCTTTCAATTCTATTTCAATTTCTGCGCGCTTTTGCCACCGGCGTGACCGTATATGGAATATCCATAGTTCTCCAGCACATAATCGGCATGCCCTTCTGGCTCGCCGTCATACTGCTCGGCGTGATAACGGTCATTTACGATTTTTTCGGCGGGATGAAGGCCGTCATATATTCGGACGTCATACAGATGGTGATTCTTTACGGGGGCATCGCCGCGTGCCTCGTTTACGCGATAAACCTTGTGGGGGGCTGGAGCGCAATGTGGTCATACTTTCCCAACGATTTGTCAAGAACGATAGATTTCGCCGGTCATGGTCTCGGAGACGGAAAAACTTTTTCCTTCTGGCCAATGCTTTTCGGAGGACTCTTCCTGTACATCAGTTATTACGGCTGCGACCAGACTCAGGTTCAAAGAGAACTTTCTTCAAGAAACATTGATGACACCAATATGTCCCTTTTCATAAACGGATTGCTACGTTTCCCCCTTGTGATTACCTACTGCCTTGTGGGAGTGGCGATAGGAGCTTATATATTTAAAAATCCAGCTTTTCTGGAAAATTTAAGGGAATCTGCGGGAAATATAAATTACAATCTTGCTGTTCCCGTTTTCGTACTAAAAAACCTGCCAAACGGAATAATCGGCTTGATAATAGTCGCCCTCTTCGCGGCGGCAATGTCTTCCCTGGATTCCACAATAAATTCCCTCTCCGCAGTAACCATACGGGATATCGTAGAAAGATTTTTTCTGAAAAAACCCCTGACTGCCAAACTCCAGCTTCTTTATTCCCGTCTGACAACAATTTTTTGGGGAATAATGTGCATAATTTTTTCCTTTTTCGTCGGCGACATTTCAAAATCAATCATTGAATCTGTCAATAAAATTGGCTCCCTCGCCAACGGGCCGATACTGGCGACATTTTTGCTTGCCATTCTAACCAAAAAAACAAACGGAAAGGGTGCGGTAACCGGCATTCTTCTGGGTTTTGCCTTAAATGGTTACCTGTGGCTTTATCATCCACAGGTTTCATGGCTCTGGTGGAATGTGATCGGATGTGTGGCCACTTTCTTTATCGGCTATACTTCCAGCATACTGGTTTTCAGAGAACCGGAGAAAGAAGGTTTGGCAGAACTCACCTGGAGCAGGAACGCCAAAGAGCAATTCCATTACAAGAAGAACTGGCCGAAATACTACGCGATACTCACAGCTTATTTCCTGACCATGATAGGCGTTCTGAAAATAATCGAAAGAATAGCGCTATGAAATTCGCACTCGTTCATTTCAGGGCAGGAGAAACCGACGGGGTTTCTCTTGAAATGGAAAAATGGGAAAAGTCTCTCGCAAATCTCGGGCATAAATCCTTCATTCTGGCCGGAAGCGGTGCCGGGAATT
>CALEIX010000335.1 GCA_937898825.1 uncultured Elusimicrobia bacterium
TAAGAGACAGATCTTAGACACGCCGGGCAGTATTGATTTTCTTAATCGCAGCTCGGCGAGCATGTCGTTGTCGCTCATAGTAGCCGTTTCCAGAGAATCGGCCTTTTTTTCAAAGTCCGGATTGGCGGGTTCCAATTTCAGGAGTTTAATATAGCATTCAAGGGCTTTTTGGGGTTTACCCAGTATTTCATATGTTGCGGCCATTCCGCGAAGGGCGTTTGTATCGCTTGGATTGATAGAGATGGCCTTTTTGTAAAAATCGAGCGCTTGTTTCTGCTTTTTCATTTTTGCGTATGTCTCCGCGGTTTTTATGTGACAAAATGCCTTGATAGCGGGCGGAAAGTCCATTTTGACCGTTTTCTGATATTCTGCTATCGCTTTTTCGTATTTCCCCAGATGTATAAGAATGGATGAATATAGAAGGCGGACATCGCGGTTTACAGGATTTATTTTTAAGCATTTTTTTATTTGCAGATGTGCTTTTTCGAGTTTATATTCCGCGTCAAGTTTTTCGGCGCGGGAAAGGCATTTGCCAATGTCTCCAACGCTTTTTTTTCTTTTTTTCCGGGCTTTTAGTTTTTTGATTTTTTTTCTTAGAACACGGGCGAAGGAGGTTTTTTGAGCGTAATTCGGAAGCAGTCTTAACGCTTTTTTATAGTAAAACAATGCCTTTCCCCTTTTTTTACCAGCGGCGTATTCCTCAGCCAACAGAAAATAGCCTTTGTAATTTGAAGTGGAAAGACTTATATAATGACGAAAATTTTCTTCCGCTTTTTTTGAATTACCCGTTTCCTGATTTATGAAAGCCATTTCCCTGTATGTGTCCGCTTGCAGGGGTTTTATAAAAAGGGCTTTTTTGCATTTTTCCTCGGCTGTGGAAAAGTCATTTTTGATGCGGAAGTATTTGCAAAATCCTATATTTGCTGCGAAGAGATTTCCCGATTTGGAAAGTTTGCCGGCTGCTTCGAAGAGTTTGCCGGCGTAAAATGGATAACTACCGCTTGTCAATTCTGCGAAAAGCAGGAAAATTTTTTCGTTATCAGGATTTGCTTCATAAAGCGAATGGACTTTGCTTATGGCTTTTCTCCTGTCGCCATTAAGGTTCAGAATTTCTATTTTTTGAATCGCAGTTTCGAAGGTCGCATGAACCTCCGCGGGGAACAGTGCAGGTAAGCAGATTTGCAGGAAGACAAGCCAGTTGCATAAGTCTGTCTCTTATACACATCTCCGAGCCCACGAGACCTCTCTACAACTCGTAT
>CALEIX010000336.1 GCA_937898825.1 uncultured Elusimicrobia bacterium
GGCGCTGATTACCCGCGACGTGATAATATCGCTTTTCGCCGGGATATGGTCGGGAGCCATAATAGCCCTTAAACCTTCGGGATTTACGGCATTTGTAAAGGCATTTGCCGCCGGTTTTTTCAAATCAATAGACACATATGTCCTAAAATCCATCGCAGATTCTGATCATGTCTCCATAATATTATTCACCCTGATAATAGGCGGCACCGTCGGAATAGTAACTGCCTCCGGGGGTCTGGAGGGATTTGTATCTCTCATTGCCGGAAAAATAGGCACCAGAATAAAGACTCAGATTGCCACATATTTTTTGGGAATAGCCATATTTTTCGACGATTACTCCAACTGCCTGATAGTCGGGAACATGATGCGTCCGCTTACGGACAAATTCAGAATATCCCGGGAAAAATTCTCGTTTATAATAGACGCAACCGCCGCTCCGGTTTCCTCTCTTCTCCTTGTCTCCACATGGATAGGATTTGAACTCGGTTTGATAGGGGACGCTATGAAAAGCATAGGAATAAAGGCGGATGCCTATTCCGTTTTTCTGAATTCCATACCTTATAGATTCTATGTCATAGCTATGCTCATATTCATACCGCTGACCATTTTTATGAAAAGGGAAATAGGCTCCATGTTTGAAGCCGAGGAAAGAGCGATAAAAAAAGGGCAGACATTAAGACCGAACTCAAAACCGCTGGCGCAAGAAGATTTTGAAAAACGCCGCAAGCCACCCGCCGCCTCATGGACCCTGGCCGTAATACCAATAGGGGTTCTGGTCTCTGGAGTGATAGTCGGACTCATCGGAAGCGGTCTGCACGCTCTTAAGAGCGGCGATACGCGCACATTGAGCAATATCCTGGGTAACGCGAATTCATTCAACGCCCTTCTCTGGGCATCTGTTGCTTCAAGTCTGGCGGCAATGATAATGTCGGTTCTCGCAAAAGCAATGACCTTTCAACAAACTATGGACGCATGGTTCTCCGGACTAAAATCAATGCTGACGGCCGTGGTGGTTCTCTCCCTTGCGTGGGGAATAGGACTAATAACAAAAGAAATAAAAACCGCTCAGTATGTAACCGAACTGCTCGGCGGAGCAGTTTCCATCTGGATGCTTCCGGCCGCCATATTTCTGGCTTCGGCGACAATATCTTTTGCCACGGGAACATCCTGGGGAACTATGGCCATACTTTTTCCGGTGGCGTTGCCGCTGGCTCACCAGATTGGCGGCCCTGCCGAAAGTCTGCCTTATATCTACGCTGTGTGCGGAACGATACTTTCAGGCTCCGTCTTCGGGGACCACTGCTCCCCGATATCCGACACAACCATACTCTCTTCAATAGGCGCCTCCATAGACCACATGGACCATGTAAGGACGCAAATGACTTATGCTTTCATCGTGGGGGGAATATCCGTCTGCGCCGGCTACATTCCGGCTGGGTTGGGGCTCAATCCATGGATATCCAATATCCTGTGCCTTGTCTTGATGACGGCGGTAATTTTCAAGTTCGGGCGCAGACTTCCCGAAAAGAATTAAAGCGCCTAACGCTTGATAGCTTGATACCATTTCCTTTTTTTTGATATACTAATATTCGAATATTTGAATGAGTAATGAAATGAATATAAACAATTTCAAGGAGAAAGCAGAGTTTCTGAAATCCATTGCCCACCCCACGCGCCTGACGATTTTGCACGAACTCCTAAAAAGCAAAAAGTGCGTAACAAAAATAGAATCTGTCGTGAAAGCACGCCAGCCCAATATTTCCCAGCATCTGGCCGTGCTGAAAGCCACCGGAGTGGTGGACTACAAAAGTGAAGGCAAGCAAAAATGTTACTTTCTTTGCAATCCCGAAAAAATAAAAAATCTCTTTTCTCAACTGGGAATAAAATAAAGGAGGTAAAAATGGTGGTAAATGCTAACGACTCAAATTTCGAAACCGAGGTTCTGGAAAGCGACGAACCGGTTCTCGTGGACTTCTGGGCTCCATGGTGCGCGCCCTGCCTGATAATGGCGCCGATAATAGACGAAATATCCGAAAAAAATTCGGATAAAATGAAGGTTTGCAAAGTCAACGTGGACGAATCTCCTCAAACGGCTTCCCGCTACGGAATAATGAGCATCCCGACAATAGCCCTCTTCAAAAACGGAAAAATGGTTCACCAAGTCGTAGGCGCTATGCCCAAAGAAGGGCTGCTGCAGGAATTTATCGCTCACGTGTAAAATCTTAATCTGAAACTCTTCCGTTAACGGGAAAACCGGGACGGAAAAGATTCCGTTCGTTTCTGAAGTTAAAACCGGACCCAGCGGAAAACGACTCTGTCCATCCGGAGGAAAACCGCCTGCTGGCTTCTTTGAAAAGAGGAAAAAGTGTTAAAATTAGTTTTTACAGGACATTTCGGAAAATCACAAGCATTGTGCGATTTTGGCGGTTTCAACTTTATACAGGGCCATAGCCATTTACCTTTTATCCGACCAAAGAGAAAATGCGAATAAGAATACTTTACGACAACCAGGCCCTAAATAAAAACTTCAAGGCAGGCTGGGGCTTTTCCTGCCTGGTGGATGAAGACGTGCTTTTGGACGCGGGTGAAAAAGGCAAGCCTCTTCTTGAAAACATGAAGGCATTTAAAATAAATCCCTTAAGCGTGAAAAAAATAGTGATTTCCCATAATCACCGGGACCACACGGGCGGACTCCGGGCCCTGCTTGAAGTAAACCCCGGAATTGAAATATACGCCTGCGAAATCTTTTCCCAAAAGCTGTCGGAAGGCGAAAAAATTCCTCAAAAAAACATTAGACCCTGTCTCTTATACACATCTCCGAGCCCACGAGACCTCTCTACATCTCGTATGCCGTCTTCTGCTTGAAAA
>CALEIX010000337.1 GCA_937898825.1 uncultured Elusimicrobia bacterium
GGTCTCGTGGGCTCGGAGATGTGTATAAGAGACAGCCGCTATAAAGACCGCGGCGTTGGCTTTGGCAAGATGCGGCTTGTTCTTAAATTTCTTCTTTATCCGTCTCACTGTAGAATCGGTGTTCATTGAATACATCCAGTAAACGAGACCCAGCATATAAAAATTCTTGCACTTAAGCATCTGGGATTTGCTCATTCCCGAATCTTTCAGTACACCTTCCGTCAGCGTGTTGGCGGGAACCTGAACAACGCGGTAATTGGCGAGACTGCCGTCATTGAGGGGATTGCTCTCATAACCCGCCTTTTTAAGCGATACACTATCAAAATTGTCGGAATTGAGAACAAGTATGGAACCCTTTTCCATATTGGACAGATTAACTTTTAGGGCGGCCGGATTCATCGCTATCAAGACATCCGGTTTCGTTCCGGGCGTCATAACATTATCGTCACCAAAATTCACCTGAAAGCCGCTCACTCCACCCAGAGAACCCGCAGGCGCTTTTATTTCAGCGGGATAATCGGGAAGAGTGCCCAGATCGCTGCCCTCCTGCGCAGCCGCAGCGGCGAATTTGTGACCAATAAGCTGTATTCCGTCCCCCGAATCCCCGGCAAAAAGAACCGTGGCGGACTCAAGAGGCACTGATTTCGCTTTTTTGTCTGAAGGATTTTCTTTCATTGTGCTGTTCCTCTCCTTGGGAAAGCCCAAATATAGTTCAGGACTGGACTTCTCAATTAAAATTATACTACAAATTATATAGTGGCAACAAAGGCAAAGGAGGAAAAATAATGAAGTTCCTTGAGTATGAAGGCAAAGACATATTTAAAAGTTATTCCATACCGGTGGCCCACAGATATGGTGTTCTGAAAATCGGAAGCGAATTGGAAAATTTAGATTTAAGAAACGGTCCGTGGGTCATTAAAGCGCAGGTTTTAGCCGGCGGCAGGGGAAAAGCGGGAGGGGTAAAAATCGCCTCCGAAAAAAACGAAGCTATTAAGATAATAAAGAACATGCTTGGAATGAAAATAAAGACCCACCAGACTAAGGGGCAAGATCTTACAGTAAAAGAGGTTTTGGTGGAGGAGGCATCCGATATAAAAAGGGAAATTTATCTCTCAATGACACTGGACAGAAAAGAAGCCCTGGCTATGCTTATCGCCTCCGCCGAAGGGGGAATGAGCATAGAGGAACTGGCAAAAAAACATCCGGAAAAAATAATTAAATTTCCTGTCGATCTAAGCGAAGGAATACACGATTTTCAGGTAAGGAAATTATCTTTTGCCTTAAACATAGACGAAACAATTTTTCAGGATTTTCGCGCGATAGTCCAGAATTTAGCAAAAATGTTCAAAGAAATAGACGCAAGTCTGGTTGAAATAAATCCCCTCGCCATTTTGAAGAACGGGAAACTAATGGCAATAGATTCGAAAATAGTTACAGACGACAATGCCCTTTTCAGGCACAAGTTTTTCGCCGAAAAACCCGACCACGAATCCACCGAAATAGAAGAAGAAGCAAAGAAAATAGGAATAAATTATATAAGTCTTGACGGCAATATCGGCTGCATGGTCAACGGGGCGGGATTGGCCATGGCAACGCTGGATACGGTCAAACTGGCGGGCGGTAATGCTGCAAATTTCCTGGATGTCGGGGGCGGAGCACACATAGAACAAATAACCAGGGCATTCAACATTCTTCTTAAAGACAAAAGAGTAAAAGCCATTCTGGTAAATATTTTCGGCGGAATAATGAAATGTGACAATATAGCAACCGGTATCGTTCAAGCCACCAGAAAAGTTTCTCTGAACGTCCCGCTTGTGGTGCGCCTTGAGGGGACCAATGTGGAACAGGGAAAAGAAATTCTGGCAAACTCCGGAATAAAAATAGAACAGGCAAATTCTCTGTGGGAAGCAGCCCAAAAAGTCACAAAGGCAGCCGGATAAATAGAGGAGACCATCATGTCAATACTTATTAATAAAAATTCAAGAATCCTTGTGCAAGGGTTCACGGGCAAGCAGGCAACGTTTCACGCCAAACAGTGTCTGGATTACGGAAGCAAAATAGTGGGAGGCGTTACCCCTAAAAAAGGCGGAGGAACCCATTTGAACCTGCCCGTGTTCAATACTGTCAAAGAAGGAATTGAAGCCACCGGGGCCGACACCTCGTTAATCTTCGTCCCGCCTCCTTTCGCCGCGGATTCCATAATGGAAGCCGCCGACGCAGGAATAAGAGTAATAATATGCATAACCGAAGGCATACCCGTTCTGGATATGGTCAAAGTGAAAAAATTTATAAATTGTCTAAGAGCGTCAGGCGCAGAGATTTATCTCATAGGACCGAACTGCCCGGGAGCAATAACTCCTGAAGAATGCAAAGCCGGCATCATGCCCGGCTATATACACAGGAAAGGCACTGTAGGGGTAGTTTCAAGGTCCGGGACCCTGACTTACGAGGCAGTATGGCAACTAACACAAGCAGGCATGGGTCAGTCCAGCGTCATAGGAATAGGCGGAGACCCGATTCAGGGAATGAATTTTGTGGATACCCTAAAACTGTTTAACAAGGACCCCGAAACCGAATCTGTCGTGATAATTGGTGAAATAGGCGGAAGCGCCGAAGAAGACGCCGCAAAATACATAAAAGAAAGCATGAAAAAGCCCGTTTTCGCCTTTATTGCTGGCAGGACAGCGCCTCCTGGAAGAAGAATGGGACATGCGGGAGCGATAATTGAAGGTTCCAGCGGAACCCATGAATGCAAGGTGAGAGCGCTGAAAGAAGCAGGGATACGCGTTATAGAAAACCTATCCGAAATCGGGGCAACCGTTAAGGAAAAACTTGTCAAACTGCAAAGTTAAGAAAACCCCCAGGGTAAACTATGATTAAGACCTTTACAATCGAAAATCATCAATTGAAGGAATGCGAAAAAGAGGAAGCGAAAATCTTCGTTTTGACAGCTCCGAGTGAAAAAGAAAAAAAAGAGATTCTTTCCTTGTTCAACATAGACGAGCATAATCTTGCCTCATGCTTTGACCCGGAAGAGCTGTCACGCGTGGAATTTGAGAACGAACATATAGAAATGATTTTCAAACGTCCGAAAAATTATTCCTCCAAAGACAATTTCCTTTTCAAAGTTTCCTCGATGGGACTTTTTCTCTTTCCAAAACACCTGATAATAGTTCTCCCGGAAGACCTGCCTATATTTTCGGGAAAGTATTTTAAGCATGTTATCGGGATAAAAGAAATTTTCCTCAAAATGATTTACAACTCCATATCTCATTTTATAGGGCATCTGAAAGTAATAAACATGATAGCGGATGAAATAGAGCAGAAACTCAGCCATTCCATGGAAAACAAGTACCTTCTGAACATGTTTACGCTGGAGAAAAGTCTTGTATATTATACCAGCGCTCTTTCATCCAACCAGTTCGCAATAGAAAAACTCCGCGCACAAGCACATAAATACGGTTTCAAAGAACGGAGCACTGAATTTATGGAGGACCTCATTATCGAGAACAATCAATGCCGGGCACAGTCCGACATGTTTGCGCAGATTTTTGCGGGTCTTATGGACGCAAGGGCATCTATAATTAACAACAATCTGAATGTTCTTATGAAAAATCTGACCGCTATAGCGGTGGCTGTTTCCATTCCAACTTTCCTGGCGAGTCTTGGCGGCATGAGCGAAGTGAGTATAATAACCGGGATAGACAATCCGAAAGTAGCGCATCTGATATTTTTTCTCGTTTCCGCGACAATAGGAATTATTTCCTTCATCCTTTTCAAAAAAATAAGGCAAATTTGACCGACCGGATGAAAATATTCATAGAAAGTCTGGGATGCTCAAAGAACCTGGCAGATTCCGAAGATATGGCCGGGCTACTTGTTTCCAGGGGGCATGAAATCGTTTTTGAAGAAGAAAAAGCTGACATTTTTTTGCTGAACACCTGCGCTTTCCTGAAGGCAGCGGTTGAAGAATCTGAGCGCGAAATAAATCGCCTTAGAAAGTTAGCCAAAAAAGGCAAGAAAATAATAGTGGCCGGCTGTATGGTGGAAAGAATTGGCAAAGAATTGAAGAGAAAGCATAAACAAGTCTTTTCGTTCGTGGGAACAAATTCCATGTCGGAAATAGCCGAAGCGATTGAAAAAAAAACGTTTTTGCTTCACAAACCCCGTAAAGTTCTAAATGTCTCCCCCGCAAAAATGAGACTAACTTTTTTCCACAGCGCTTATCTTAAAATAGCCGATGGCTGCGATAACAGGTGTTCTTATTGCACAATACCTTTTATTAAGGGACCCTACCGCTCCAAAAGAACGGAAAACATCATTCAGGAGGCGAAAGCCCTTGCGCAGGCGCAGGCGGTGGAAATATCCTTAATCGCGCAGGATACCACTTCCTATGGAATTGACCTATACAAAAAACCAAAACTTCCGGTGCTTCTGCGAAAACTTGCCAAAATAAAGAAACTTCAATGGATAAGATTAATGTATGCTTATCCCGAAAAGATAAGCGGCGAACTTATCGCGACTATAAAAAACGAAAATAAAATATGCGATTATCTGGACATCCCCATTCAACACATATCGGACAGGATTCTGAAAGCAATGAACCGTAAATCCTCGTCCAAAAGCATAAAGCGAACCCTTGAAAAGATAAAAAAAGAATTGCCGAAGATATCTCTTAGAACCAACTTTATTGTGGGATTTCCCGGCGAAACGGAGAAGGATTTCAACGAGATTCTAAAATTCATCCAGGATTTCAGGTTTAACCATGTCGGGGTTTTTGCCTATTCCAGGGAAAAAAACACAAAAGCGTTTGATATCAAAAATCATATTTCTGAAAAGATAAAAATGGAAAGAATGAACGAAATAATAAAAATCCAGAGCCGACAGGCAGACAAGATTTATTCTTATATGAAAGGGAAAAACTATGATGTTTTAATGGATTCAGAGAAAATCGGCAGATATTACGGGCAGGCGCCGGAAATTGATGGAAAAATCTTAGTCGCGTCCTCAAAAAAACTCAAACCCGGTTCATTTGTAAAGGCAAAAATAACCGGTCACAGAGGAAACCTATTGCTGGCTAAAACCTGCTGAGACTCGGTAGGGTCTGCTGAAAAACCCTAACAGCTATTAATTTGTCAATAAAAAACTCAAACTCAAAATGCAAGGTTTTTACGATATGTTAATCTAAAATCGTGCACTTTTGATTGCTTTTTGCAGATAAATTGC
>CALEIX010000338.1 GCA_937898825.1 uncultured Elusimicrobia bacterium
TAAAGGATAAAGGATAAGGGGTGAAAAGTGAAAAGAAAAAACAGTAATGTAGCTGCAGAGCGAAGCTCTGCCAAAATTAGAAGAATAAAAGACAAATTCACTTTTGTTTCTGGGTTCCCTCCCCGCTTTCGTGGGGACAAGGTTTATAGCGTTCGTTGAGTTCATAGAGTTAATTGAGTTCATTGCGCTTATTTATCTCTTGCAACTTGTGCCCTGTACCCTGAAGGGTCACGCTACTTGTGCCTTCCGACTTCCGCCTTCCAACTTGTAACTTGTGTTCCTGTGCTCTTGTGACCTGTGCTATTTAGGCGCGCGGCTGCGTCTTTTATGGGCTGTCTATTCGCCTCAATCAGTCAACTAAATTTGTGACATGCTACGATTTTGGTGTAGAAATAGAAAGCCCCGGCATAGGAGCCGGGGCAGCTTTTGAATCTTAGATATTATTTCCCTACATTTATAAACGGAATGCCGTTTCCCCCCACATAAGTTGGCAAAACGCCATTCCATTTTTCAATTGCTTTCAATTTGGCTTCCACTTTCCTGAGTTCTATAAGATCTCTTGAAACGGCGCTTCTCTGCATTTTGAGCGCCTCTGCTTCGGCCCTGGCTTTGGCTATTTGCTGCTCAGCGTCTTTTTTAGCCTTTTCAACGAGTTTTTCGGCCATCTTTGCCTGCTGCTCTGCGATTTGCTTATCCTCCACCGCTTTTAGAAACTGGTCCGTAAAATCAAGATTTACAACGGAAATATCAGTAACGATTATCTCTTTTTTGGTAAGGCGATCCTTTACTTCCTTGTTCAGTTCCTCGACCAAAAGGTTCCTCTCGGCTATTATTTTTTCAGCGGAGTATTTTGCTGTTATGGATTTGAAAACCTCCTGGACCGCCGGATCCACGATATTGTCCACGTAATTGGGGCCCAAATTCCTGAAAATGCTTACAACGGTATCTTTCCGTATTCTGTGGTTCACGACCAGATGTGCTTCCATTGTTTGAAGGTCCTTTGAGAATGCGTCCGTTTTAATGTCGGCGCGCTGTATTTGTATGGAGAACTTTGTTATGGAATCTATGATCGGGATTTTAAAATGAAATCCCTCGTCGTAAGAATCTACTATTTTTCCCATTCTCGTCTTCACCGCTACCTCCCCCGGCGGGACTACGAAAAAGGACATCAAAAATAAAAGTATAATTACAAAAGCCATGAAAAAGCCTGTAAATTTACCGAATAACTCTCTTCCCATATTGCCTCCGCTTTTGTTTGAAGTTCCAGACTCAAAAATATTCATCAAATCTTCAAAGGAATATTTTTCCGCCATATTAAGGAAATTATATATAATATTGTGCAAAGATAGAAATATTAGAATATATATATTGGAGGGATTTTTATGAAAACAGTGCTTTTTGCCCTGCCGTTGTTTTTTGTTCTTTTTCTGTTTTTTTCCTCCGGCGCTTTCGCGCAGTATAAAAAAGACGTTTCCAAATTCTATATTTCGGGAAATATCGGAGGCGGGACCCTTTATGATAGCGACGACAGTGATAGTGGTTTTTCTTATGGAGCGGAAATTGCGGTGCGACCTTATTCCAGGATAGATGCAGGACTTTGTTTTTCGGATTTGAGACTCCTGTCCGGAAACCTTGAATACCACAACTATTTCTACATGGTTTTCGGCAATTTTCATGTAAAAGAGCCGAGAAATGGATTCTTTTTCGGTCCTCAATTTGGTCTGGCAAGGCACGCTATAAATGGTCTTGGTTTGGATTATTATATAGATACTTTCGGCGGTGGTTTTAGAGCGGGTTATGAATATCCAATAAACGAGGATCTTTCGTTAAATGTTGATTTACGGTTTTTATGGACGGAAAGCGGGAAAAAGGTTGTTTTTGTAGATAACACGGAAATAGAAGTTTCCGTTGATAACGCGAACTTTATACAGTACTTTCTGAGTCTCAAGTATTACTTTTAATAATCGGTCAATCCCAGCCAAAAGAATCCAAAGAATTTTTATCCTTTACCTGCGTAGAATCCATTGGTGTTTCCATAGCCGCCCTCGCTTCCGCATTATGCTCAGGAAATTCCTTGCGCTCAGTGCGAGAATGGAAAGGTGCCTTTTCGGTTGTTAAAGAGGTTGGTTCTTTAATGGAGGTTGACGGCAGCTTCGTTTTTTTTCCTTGTTCTTGGGTGGGAGGCGTTGTTTTATTGATGGAATGGTTTATATTTTCAGCAGGCACAACCCAATTCCTCCCAATTCTTATGGCATTAATTTTACCCCTTTTTACTTTTTTGAACACGGCTATTCTTGAAATACCCAGAACTTTGGCAAGTTCCGGCAGAGTATAAAACTTTTTTTCTTCCATATTAGTTTAACTTCTGTTAACCATTATACACAATTTTTGTTTTCCGCTCCACTGATTCACACTTTTTAGTTAACAGAGGTTAATAAATTTTTAAAAAACTGTTTATTTAGTGGGTAAGTTTAAGCAGCGCAAGCAAAATTTCTGATATTGGCTTAACTACTTGTCCATATCCTTTATGTATATATAATCCAAGTTGTGCTATGCATGAATATGCTACAGCAAATTGAGCCAACACGTAAATGCCGATTATAAATTGTCCAGCTGAAAATATTCCCAGACCAAACTGGGATATATTTATCACTCCAATGCCGAATTGTCCTATGGAAATTATTCCTTTTGCCGGCACCGGCGCTAAATTCGGCCGGTACTTGAAAGAGATATGAATCCATGGCAGTCCCCAGAATGCCTCTGCGCTTTTATATTCAAACCCGTACCCGTCAAATTTGTCCCTGGCTGGATATGGCGCGCCGCAATGTGGACAATTTCTTGCTTGTTCGCTTATTTCCCTTTTGCACTCCCTGCACGGTTTCATACGATATAATTTTGACAAATATTAAACGAAATTCAAAGAGTTTTAACAATTTGATAAACTATGATTTACATCTATGCGGAGGTGAATATGAAACTGCTTGTCAGAAAACTCAGCCGTGACGCCGTTGTCCCGGAAAGGGCACATGAAAACGATGCCGGTGCCGATTTGTTTTCTTTGCATGAAACAAGAATTCCTCCTAATTCTCCGGTCAAGATAAAAACAGGAATATCCATAGCCCTGCCCAGGGGCACAGCGGGATTCGTCTGGGGAAAAAGTTCACTTGAATCAAAAGGACTCAAAATCATGGCGGGACTGATAGATGAAGGATACAGGGGAGAAGTCATAGTTTGCATGTTCAACCTGACCGACAAAGAGATTGTTTTAAAGGAAAAGCAGAAGATAGCTCAGCTGGTGGTGACGCCGGTGCATTATCCTTTTTTTGAAGAAGTTGCAATTCTCCCCGAGTCGCATCGAGGAGAAGGGGGATTCGGCAGCACGGGTGAAAAGAAAAAGCGTGCGCAAAAATTCAAGGTTTTGAGAAAATGAAGATATTAATTTTGGGCGGAACGAGTTTTTTCGGAAAAGAATTTGCTCTGACTGCTTTCAGGGGGGGGCATAACATAACTATATTTTCCAATAAGTGTCCGATAGACAAAATTCCACTGGATATAAAACAGGTCCGGGGAGACAGAAATATTTATGTTGATTTGGCGAGGATGTCAGTTGAAACATGGGATGTAATTCTTGATAATATTTGTTACACTCCGCAGGACGCCGAAAATGCGGTGAAAGCCTTTTCAAAACGCTGCGGTCTGTATGTTTTCACAAGCAGCGAAGCTGTATATTCGGTGCTTGAAAGGGCAAGTTCTCCGTATAGAGAAAAAAGCACTTCCTTTTTTAGTGAAAACGCCGGGTTACGTGGCTTG
Organism: uncultured Elusimicrobia bacterium; assembly: GCA_937898825.1. Classification (GTDB taxonomy): domain Bacteria; phylum Elusimicrobiota; class Elusimicrobia; order Elusimicrobiales; family UBA9959; genus CALEIX01. The sequence continues at coordinate 3,811 of CALEIX010000338.1, forward strand.
AGCGGTTATGAATACGCTTTCGGGAAACTAGACAGCGAAAAGGTTTTCCTGAAAGCTTTTGCCGAAAAAAAATTCCCCGCCGTTATAATCCGATTCCCCATAATAATCGGCCCCCATGACCCCACACTAAGGGCTTTCTCCTACTGGATAAGACTGGCTGATGAAAGACCTCTTATATCTCCGGGGGCATTTTTCAAAAGGCGATATATTTATTCGAAAGACGCCGCGGCCTCTCTTGATGTTTTGATTTCATCACCTGGTGTTGCGGGGGAAATATTTAATTTTGCCGACGATGTTGAAATAACATTGTATGATTTTTTAAAACTTTCCGCCAATATTATGGGCAAAAAAGTGGAAATCCTAAGTCCCGACTTTTCGTGGCTTCAAGAAAACGGGTTTGATTTTGAATCTTCTCCTTTCTCTTACTATTCTGATTTTGTCATAGACATCCGCAAAGCCAGGGAAAAACTGAACTGGAAATCAAGCGACATCAACGATTGGCTCAAAGAAACCATAAATTGGTTTTTTTTCAAATATATGGGGCCTGCTCCGAAAAATTACAGGCGCAGAAAAGAGGAAATCGCGCTAATGGACAAAATCAAGAGTCATCAAAAAATGCAATAACGTTTGGCGTGTAAAAAATTCTCTCCAAACGCTCCCGCATTAAACGCGTAGATTGCTCTCACGACAAATACGTTGATACGTAGATACGTAGATACGTTGATACGTTGATACGTTGATACGTAGATGCGCGCCTCAATCGCTATTATCAAAGTACTTACAATGAATAATTAATATCTCGCCAAGGGCGAGAATCTACTCCCACTCACACGTGCGGCAGTGTTGGCTGACTCCTGACTCTCGACTCTCTGCGACAATTTTATCCTTCATCCCTTATCCTTTCCTGCCGTCCAGCAGTCCAGCCGTCTAGCCGTCCAGCTGTCTAGCCGCTATTTTGGCAGAGCTGCGCTCTGCAGCTACAACTGACTCTTGACTCCTAACTCCCGACTCTCGACTCTTGACTCCCGACTCCTAACTCCCGACTCTCGACTCTTGACTCCCGACTCTCGACTCTTGACTCCCGACTCCTAACTCCCGACTCTCGACTCTTGACTTATCCCTTATCCCTTATCCCTTATCCTCAGCGCACCGAGGTGCAACAAAGGAAAGATTTCGTTGAATTTTTTGAATGCCTCTTCCACACTGATATTCACGCAGGAACTCCACTCTCTTGAAATAATGGTGAAGTGGTTTTCACCCCTTGGTCTCCAGCATTTTTCGTTGTAAATGCTGTTGAACGAAAGCGTTCTTGCGCCAACTGCCTCCGCTAAATGGAGGGTTGAAGTATTGTTACAGATTAAAAGATTGCTTTTTTTGAGAAGCGCGCCGAGAGTGTCTATTTTTTGCGGGGGTATCATTTTTACCTGCGGCAGGTGCGACAAAATATTTTTTTCAATAATTTTCTTTTCGCCGGGGCCGGAAATATAAAAAAGGTTTAGTCTGTGCCGGGCTGAAAGTCTCTTGGTAAGTTCAACGAATTTTTCCTCCGGCCATCTGTTGTTCTTTTTTTTGAAATTGCCCGGATGAATGAAAACAAGGGGTAAATCAGCGTTAATATTCAAAGCGGCGATTATTTTCTCGGCGTCTTTTTCCGCTTTTTCATCAATGCTTATTTCAAGTTTCGGTTCATAGTCGGCGTTGAAAAAAGAGGCGAGATTTGCGTATTTGTCCAGAAAATGTTCGTTTTCCGAATCGTGCCAGATCATGTGGGTGTAGGTTCCGCGCGGCGCTCTTTTTTTGAAACTTATTCTTAAGGGGGCGCCGGAGAGTTTTACAAGGGCCATAGAAGTTCTGGAATAAGAAGGATTTAAATCTATTGTCATATCGTAGTTTTCACGTCCTAAAAACAAAAAACGAATGTTTGCTGGATTGAGCCAGTTCCTCAAGGTCAGGACCTTGTTGAAATATTTGCTTTTTTGGGCGAGGTATTCGCTTTTTTCGGAAGTTAGAAAAATTATTTTTGCTTCTGCAAAACGCGTTCTGATTGACCTGTGAAAAGCCGTCGTTATTATATAGTCGCCCAGACGCCCTATAAGTATAAGTAAAATCTTCTTAAAATCCCCTCTGATTTTCGGCATGTTTCTTTAAGAATTTCCTTCTTTTGCGGGCTTTTTTCCTGCGTAATTGCCTTATTTTAACTGCTTTTTTGGAAGTTTCCGGGAAGAGGCGATACTCGATTTCATCCACGAGCTCCCGCAGAGCCAGAAATCTGTTTAATGCCCGTTGCCTTTCTTTCTGGCATTTTACAATTAGATTCATGGGCGGATATTTCAGAGTCACCGCGTTTTGGGTTTTGTTTATTTTCTGCCCGCCCTTTCCGCTTCCCGAAGAAAAAATTTGTTCCACAAGATTTAAGTCTAAATTAATTTCCGAAATTCTTTTTTTCAATTCATTGATTTTTGATTCTTTTATCTCACCGAATTCCCCGAATTTCATTATTCGTCCAGGAGCCCCTTTTCTCTTAGGAATTTTCGTATCTTTGAGCGGGCTCTCGCGGTCCTGACGATTTTTATCCAGTCTTTTTTGGGGATGGAATTTTTCCGGGTTATTATTTCGCAGATGTCCCCGCTTTTAAGAGGCGTGTCCAGCCGGATCATTTTATTGTTGACCTTAGAGCCTATGCATGTATTTCCTATTTCGGAATGAACGGCGTACGCAAAATCTATGGGAGTTGAGCCCACCGGGAGCGCCTTTACATCTCCGTTGGGAGTGAAAACGAAAATTTGGTCAAGTTCAAGATCTGTCTTAAAACTTTCCAAAAATTCCCTTGGACTTGAAATGTCCTGCATCCATTCGAGCCACTGCCTTAGCCAATTGAGTTTTTCATCCAGATGCTTATCATTCTGGCCGCTTTCTCCGTGTTTATATCTCCAGTGGGCGGCTATTCCATATTCAGAAGTTCTGTGCATTTCTTCCGTTCTAATTTGTATTTCCACAGGCTCTCCTGAAGGCGAGACTACGGTGGTATGCAAACTCTGGTACAGGTTCATCTTCGGGACGGCGATATAGTCGGTGAAGGTTCCGGCGACCGGCTTAAAAATCGTGTGCACTATTCCCAGAAGCGAATAGCAATTTAAAACGGTGTCAGTTATTATTCGCACTCCAAGAGCGTCCTCTATCTCTTCAAAGGGCTTGTTTTGCTTGAGCATCTTCCTGTAGATGGAATAAAGGTTTTTGGCTCTCGCGGTTATTCTGTAAGGAATGTTGATTTTTGCCAGATGCCCGTTAAGATCGCTTTTGAATTTTTCAAGAGTTTTTTCTCTTTTCGCGAATCTAAGTTGGGCTTTTGCAGATAAGCTTCTATATTCGTCAGGGTATAAGTACTGAAAGGCAAGATCTTCAAGTTCGGATTTTATTTTGAACATGCCCAGCCTTTGCGCCAGCGGCGCGTAAAGCGAGAGCGTTTCATGGCTTATTTCTATTTGCTTTTCTTCGGAAAGATAATCCAGAGTCTGCATATTGTGTATCCTGTCCGCCAGTTTTATCAGAATTACCCGGATGTCTTTCGCGGTCGCCAGGAGCATCTTCCTCCAGTTTTCGGCTTGTGCCTCGCTTCTGCTCGAAAATTTCAGGGCCTCCATTTTAGTGACGCCTTTTACTAAATTATAGATTTCTTCCCCGAACTCAGATTTTAAAGCGTCTTCGGTCACTTTGGTGTCTTCTATCACATCGTGGAGGAGCCCCGCCGCTATTGTTGGAATGTCCATTTTAAAATCGGCTAAAATGAGACTGACTGCTTCACAATGCGTAAAGTAAAATTCTCCCGAGGCGCGCCTTTGATTCACATGGGCGTTTCTTGAAAAATTATACGCCTTTTCTATCGTTCCCACGCTCTGACTGGAATACTCTCTGAACTTTTTAATCAGGTTTTCAAGTGACATAACGTTTTTGACCTCTTTATTAGATTTGTCCTGTTTAAAAAATCCACCGGAATTTGTTCTTTAGCGCTGCGCTTCATACAATTCCTTATATATCCCTCTCCTGCTTATTAATTCTTCGTGAGAAGCGCTTTCAATTATTCCGGCATCCTTCAAAACCATTATTTTGTCGGCTTTCCTTACCGTGGAAAGCCTGTGTGCTACCATTATGACCGTTCGCCCTTTGAGGGTGTTTTCTATCGCTTTTTGAACGATTCGCTCGCTCTGAGTGTCCAGATTGCTTGTGGCTTCGTCGAATAGAAGAATTTTAGGTTTATTCAAAAGTGCCCTGGCTATAGCAAGACGCTGCCTCTGGCCACCGGAAAGTTTGATTCCTCTCTCTCCCAGGACGGTATCATATCCCTGCGGCAGTTTTCGTATAAAGGTGTCCGCGTCGGCAAGTTTTGCCGCCTCCGTTATCTCCTCGATAGACGCGTCGGTTTTTGCCATGGCTATGTTGTTTCTCGCCGTATCGTCGAAGAGGACCGTGTCCTGCGTTACAAGTCCGAGGTGGCTTCTGAAATCTGAAATTTTCACATTTCTCAGGTCATGCCCATCTATCAGGACGCTGCCGGCTGTTGGGTCAAAAAATCTCAGAATAAGATGCACTATGGTGGTTTTGCCAGAGCCGGAAGCTCCAACGAAAGCAGTTGTTTCTCCGGCTTTTATTCTGAAATTTATATTTTTAAGTACGTAGACGGGGCGTCCCGGATATTTGTACGAAACGTTTTTGAATTCCACTTCGCCGCTTATTCTTTTTAACCCCAGGGGTTTTACGGGTTCAATCACCGTTGGTTTTTCGTTTAATATTTGATATATCCTTTCCCACGAGGCGAGCCCCAGCTGAAGCTTGGCGTTGAGATTGGATATGTTTTTCAAAGGAGTGTAAGCGGTAAAAAAACTGGCGATAAAAGAAAAAAACATTCCGGTCGTCATACGTCCGTTGAATATTTCAATTCCGCCCAGATAAATCATCAGCGTAAGAACCAATCCGCCAACCAGGTCCATAAGGGGAGAGGAAAGCACTGTGGCTCTCAGATACCGCATAACCTTTGAAAAATAATCGTCGTTTGATTTTGCGAATTTCTCAATAGCGGCTTTCTCGTAATTAAATGCCTTGACTATCAGTATTCCCTGCAGACTTTCCTGGAATTTGTGAGAAATTTCCCCGATTATTATCTGGCTCTCTTTACCGGCCTTTCTCATTTTTTTGCTTAAAACTCTCAATATGAAAGACGCCACGGGGATTATAATCAAAGAAACGAGAGCGAATTTCCAGCTTATATAAAACAGGACGCCGACAAGCACTGTAACGGTAAGAATATCCCGAACAAGATAAAGGGGTATAAATTGAATAGTGGATTGAACGTTGTTGAGGTCGTTTATGACTCTAGCCATCACGTCCGATGAGCGGTACTTCCAGTAAAAGTCGGATGACAATTTATGAATATGCTCAAATATATCCAGCCGTATTTTCTGCACCGCCTTTTGCCCTACCCAGCTCATGAGATAGGCGTTTATATATTGGCAGGTGGCGCGCAGGATAAAAATCAGAGGCAGGATAATGACGATTATCTTCAAAATTTCCAAATCTTTCTGAACGAAAACCCTGTCTATTATCGGTCCGAGGATGTAAACTATCAGACCTCTGAGAAGCGCAAGAAGCATCATTGAAACCGCTGCTTGTGCCAGACGCATCTTGTACGGCTTTATATAACTTAACAATGCGCGGTGAAAATCTTTCATTTAAGGTATTCCAGAATGCTTTCCGCCACCCTTGATGCCACGCCCTTTTTTCCAAGCATGTTTCTTATTGTAAGAAGTTCTTTCTGCATGACGGCGAATTTCTGAGGATTGGATAATATGGTAAAAGCTTCCTGAGATATATTTTCGGCTGAGGCCTTTTTTTGAACCAATTCCTTTACAAGGTTTTTTTTCAAAAGAATATTGACCAGGGAGATGTGTTTTATGGTTATGAGTTTCCTGGCTATGGCGTAATTCAGAAAATTCATTTTGTATGCCACAATCATGGGTATTCCCAGAAGGGCGTTTTCAAGGGTTGCGGTGCCTGAGCAGGTGAGTGCAAGGTGCATCTGAGAGCGCAGATTGTAGTTGGTTTCCCGCACAATTTCAATGTCGTTTTTACAATCCGGATTTGTTTCTGAAATCAAGTCAAGAATCATTTTGTCCGGCACCTCGGCGACGGCGAAAATATAACCTTTTGAGTTTGGATAAACAGATTTTATTTTGCAGAAGGCTTCTGTGAAAATTGGTAAATGCTTTTTTATTTCAAATTTTCGCGACCCCGGCAGTATGCCTATTTTCCACGCGGGCATATCTTCTTGAGGGCGCAGATTGCCTTCTTTGTATTCGTCTATTATGTCTATTATAGGATGTCCCACGAAGTCATGTTCAGCATTCAATTTTTCATATATCTCCTTTTCAAAGGGATATATGCAGAAAATGCGCTTTGTAAGGCGCGCTATGCTTTCGGCTCTTTTCGGTCTGGATGCCCATACCTGGGGGGGAATGTAGTAAAACGCCGGGATTTTCCTGTGCATGGCCATGCCCAGAATCTGATGGTTCAGTCCGTAGAAATCTATGGTTATCAAACAGGCGGGCCTCTTTTCGTCCATGTAATACCTGATAAGTTGAAGAAGCTTGAACCATAAAAAAAATCTTTTGAAAGGTTCGGAAAAACCCACCGCGCCGACTGAAACCAGATTATAAATAAAGTGTGAGGATTGAGACTTCATCCTCGTCCCGCCGATGGATGTTATGATAAGTTCCGGATCCCTCGCCTTGAGTTCTTTAATGAGATTGGCTCCGTAAACGTCGCCCGAAGGGTCGCCGGCTACAATGAGTATATTTTTTGTTGTCGGGGCTATTTTTGACATTAAGGGTTAACTTTTTTCTATGCCTGAATCTTTAAGTTTTTCCTCTATGAACACCCTGGTTACCTTGCCGACATCGACAAGGGATTGAAAGAGGGAATTTTTTGAAAACAGTTTATTCGGTTGTTTGAGTTCGTATTTTTTCAGCGCCTCTGTGATTTCAAGAGTTAATTTCAGCGCCTCAAGCCCCCTTTCCCCACTTGCGAGCGGTTTTTTGGAATTGTTTATGCAATCTATGAAATGAAGTATCTCTTCTTTTATCGGTTGCTTGGTTTCTATTTTGGGAAATACCACTTCAATATCGTCAAGGGATTTGACAACGGGATTTTTCTTTCGGTATATTTTCATCAAAGAACTTACATAGTTGACGGAGATATAGCTGTCTTCCTGGTAAACTCGCATCCTTCTTGATTTTTCAAGAGTTATTCTGCTTGCGGTTATATCCGCCACCGCGCCGTTTTTGAATCTTATTCTCACATTGGCAATATCCTCATGCTCGGAAAGAAGACTGGCGCCTATCGCCTCAAAACTTTCAATGCGTGATTTTATCATTGCTAAAACTAAATCTATGTCGTGTATCATCAGGTCCAGAGTAACCCCTATGCCGGCAACTCTCGGGTCAAACGGGCCAAGCCGTTCTATAGCTACGAACTTTGGCTTTTTTATGTATTTCATGGTTTCTATAACGGCGGAATTAAATCTCTCCACATGTCCTACCTGCAAGACAATGCCGGCTTTCTCTGACGCTTCCAGCAGTAATTTTGCGTCTTCCACCGAGTCGGTTATGGGTTTCTCAATAAGCACGTGCTTTTTTTTCTTTATCGCCTCAAGGGCTGTGCTGGCGTGAAATTCCGTAGGAACGGCGATGATTACGGCGTCTACCTGCGGGAAAATTGCCTTATAATCCTGGTATGCCATAGCATTGTATTTCCAGCCCAACTTCTGCGCCCGGGCGTGATTTATATCCGCTATGGCAACCAGTTCCGTTTCTTCCATCTGGCTGAGGGTTCGGCAATGATAATTTCCGATTTTACCGGCGCCTATTACACCAAATTTTATTTTTTTCCTCGTATCCATCCTGTCGCCCTGACGTTATATATAATAATTCTAAATTTTACTATAATTTAAAGACAAACAAAATGCTTTAAGATGTTCTTTAAAACGCGCACGCCCGTAAAAGACGCATTTGCCGATTAAGGTTTGAAGATTTCATAAAATTATGTTTGACTGAAAACGGAGGACAAAATGAAAAAAATATTTCCGATAATTTTACTTGTTACGCTGCCCCTTGGTTCAAACGCCGGAAAATTCAACCCGGCTGGGTGGAAAACGAACAAAAACTTTTCACTGATAGGTTCGCCGAAAGCAAAAAAAGGCGGGACGCTTAAAACTTTCTGGAGCAGTTTTCCTCCTACTCTCAGAAGCGAGGGGCCCAACTCCAATCTTTCGATATTAAGCGAGATGCACGGCCTTGTTTATGAGTCGCTTTTGGGGATGCATCCTGAAACTCTCAAATACATACCGGGTCTTGCCGACTACTGGAAAATATCGGCGGATAAGAGAAAATTTTGGTTTCACATAAATCCAAAGGCCCGTTGGGCGGATGGAAGCCCGGTTACCGCTGAAGATGTTGTCGAAACGTGGAAATTTAAAACAAGAAAGGATATAAAGGACCCGTATTCCTACATGGTTTGGAACAATAATTTTTACCAGCCGGTTGCCGAAAGCAGGGAGATCGTTTCGGTCAGGACCAGGAGATTGGACTGGCGGCTTTTTATGTATTTCAGCGGAATGAGCATATTTCCCGCCAAAGAGTTAAAAGGACTTACCGGTGATAAGTATCTCGAAGAATACAATTGGAAACTTTTTATGGGTTCTGGTCCCTACGAACTAAAGCCCGAGAATGTAAAAAAAGACCAGTATGTGATAATGACAAGAAGAGATAATTGGTGGGGGGAAAGGGAAAAACAAAATATTGGTCTTTACAACTTTGACAGAATAAAGTGGACGGTTGTGATGGACGAGGAACTCGCTTTTGAAAAGTTTAAAAAGGGCGAGCTGGATTTTTACGTCGTCGGAAAGGCGCAAAGGTGGAAGGAAGAGTGCGATTTTGACAAGGTAAAAAAAGGCTGGATACAAAAAAGAAAGATATACACGCATTCGCCTGAGGGTTTCTCCGGCTATGCCTTCAACATGAGGAAACCCCCTTTTAATGACAGAAATGTCAGAAAAGCCTTTGCCCACCTTATCAACAGAGAGCGACTTATAAACAAGCTGTTTTTCAATGAATACGGGTACCTTGACACCTATTTTCCCGGCTGGGGCAATGCCAAAAATCCAAAGGTTCGCTACAATCCGAGGAAGGCCTCTCTTTTGCTCAAAAGAGCCGGCTTTAAAACCCGAAACAAGGAAGGCTGGCTGACGAAAAACGGAAAACCATTTGAAATAACTCTTGAATACGGACACCAAAGTTGGACAAGGATACACAAGGTGATTCAAGAGGACCTTGCCAGAGCAGGCATAAAAATGAACCTGAAACTTCTTGACCCGAGGACCCTGATAAAGAAAATAGACGAAAGGGCATTCACCATTTATTTCATATCATGGGGAGGTTTGCTTCTTCCGAATCCAATAAGCATGTGGTCCTCGGAACTTGCCGACAAGTCCAATAACACGAATATAACAGGTTTTAAGGACCCGCGGGTTGACAAACTGGCAGCAGAATATAACAAAACTTTCGATGTGAACAAAAGGAAAGAATTGCTCAAAAAAATAGATTCTTTGATTTTCAGGCAGTACCCGTACGCTCTGGGCTGGTATGCCGATTTCACCAGGGTTTTATACTGGAACAAATTCGGCCATCCAAAAACGTATTTTACCAGAATAGGTGATTCAAGGAGCATAAAATACCTCTGGTGGGAAGATCCGGGAAAAGAAGGGAAATTGGAAGAAGCTATGAAGAACAACAAGAGTCTGCCGGTTGGCAAAGTTATTGTAAAACCGTGGAAGGACGGGAAATAAACCAATCTTCATCAGAACGATAAGACTATGCACGGAATGACGACATACTTCATAAGGAGAATACTTCTTATACCCGTTACGTTTATTGCCATAACATTTATGGTTTACGCAATTTTAAGGATGGTTCCCGGCGGACCCATAGAGCAGGCAGAGCTTCAGATTAAAATGGCCGCCATGCAGGAAGGCGGAGCGGGAGCGGCTCTGGAGGAAACCGGTGATATTCAGATTCCGGAAGAGGCGATGAAAGAATTGAAGGAATATTATCAGCTGGACAAGAGTATTCCCGTCGGTTACATTATATGGCTCAAAAACATTTTGAAACTTGATTTCGGCAGGTCTTATGTTTACGGGGAGCCTGTCCTCAAGGTTATTGTTTCAAAATTTCCCATTTCCATATATTTCGGGCTCATTGGCTATTTCGCCACATGGCTTGTATGTATACCCCTGGGAGTAAGCAAGGCGCTGAAGCACAAATCCATGTATGATACTGCTACCTCTGTGACAGTATTTCTGGGGTATTCCATACCCGGTTTTGTCGCCTGCCTGATACTTCTTGTGCTTTTCGGCGGGGGAACCTACTGGGATATTTTCCCGCTTGGCGGTTTCAGGTCGGAGAACTGGGAGCAACTCTCTTTTTTCGCGAAGGTGGCGGACCAACTGTGGCACACGGCAATACCCGTCTTCGGTTATCTTATCGGGGGCTTTGCCACAATGACAATTCTGATGAAAAATTCCCTTCTGGACAATCTGGGCGCAGATTACGTAAGAACGGCTTTTGCCAAAGGACTTCCCGAAAAAAGGGTTATTTTCATCCATGCGATGAGAAATTCCCTTATACCCATAACAGCCGGCATAGGTCACGCAATAGGGCTTTTATTTGCAGGTTCTTTTCTTATCGAGAAGACCTGCAATATTCCGGGTATGGGGCTCCTGGGGTATATGTCAATAATACAGAGGGATTATCCGATAATAATGGGAACACTCGTCTTTCTTGTCTTGATACGACTGACGGGAAATATACTTTCCGATATAGCCTGGGCCATAATAGACCCGCGCATAAGGTTTGAAAAATGACGACAAAGGTGCTTGAAATAATCCTGATAATTATCGGGGGCTATTATTTCACCCACAGGTTTATTCCCTTTCTTTTCGTCAGAACCGGCAGACTCTTTGGTTTTAAGATGAAGTTCAATCCTATCTGGCAGAAAAGAATACGAAGGTTCAAGAGCATAAAGCGCGGTTATTATTCTTACATTCTTATAACCACGGCTTTCGTTCTTTCCCTGTTTCTTGAATTTTTCATCAATAACAGACCCCTGTATATAAAATATGAAAACAAAACCGCCTTTCCGGCGCCGACTGAATGGCTGGACAAGGTTCTTTTCTTCAAAAAAATAAACTGCTTCAACAAAAAATCCGATTTCGGCCAGATAGGAGAGGATGAAGTGGATTACAGGCTCTTTGCGAAAATGGTTGAAAATCCGGAAATGATTCTTGAATCGCTCAAGAAGAAAGAGCAGGAGATGAACGAACTTCAGGACGAGCTGGCGGACACCCCCGTGCCGGATGAATATTCCACGGAGGATGAGATTCAAGATTACAACGACCTGAAATACTTGATATCCGACGTTCAGAAAGAAATAGACGCCATGCGCAAAAGCTACAGGGCTTTTAAGGAAAACCGTGTTAAAATAATAATGCCCGTATATCCCTATTCTCCCCATGAACACCTGCTTGATATGCCCGGCCGGCCTCCGCACAAGCCGGGTTTGTCTCATCCGATGGGCACCGATGATTCTGGAACGGATGTGCTTGCCGTTCTTTTCTATGGATTCAGGATTTCCCTTTCGTTCGCTCTCTTTGTAGCTGTAATAGGATATTTTTTCGGCACCATTGTCGGCGCGGTTATGGGTTTTTTCGGCGGCTGGACGGATATCATTATTCAGAGATTTATAGAGGTATGGTCCTCCATACCTTTTCTTTTCACCATTATGATAATTGCCTCCGTGGTTCAGCCGAATTTCATAATGCTGGTCCTGCTTCTGGTCCTTTTGAGAAGCTGGATAGGCATAACCTACTACATACGTGGAGAATTTTACAGGGAGAAAGCCAAAGATTATGTTCAGGCCGCCGTGGCGATAGGCGCAAGAAATTGGACCGTGATGATGAAGCATATACTCCCCAATTCTCTCGTTCCCGTGGTGACATTTGCCCCCTTCGGAATAGTTTCATACATCGGACTACTTGTCTCTCTGGATTATTTGGGTTTCGGCCTGCCCGTCGGAACTCCCAGCTGGGGCGCCTTGCTTGATCAGGGAATGAAGTACATCAAATACTATCCGCATCTCATATTCATCCCGTCGGTGGCTTTCGCCCTTACATTGTTTATGGTGGTGATGATAGGCGAGGCGGTCAGGGAAGCGTTTGACCCGAAAGTTTTTTCAAGGCTGAGGTAAATGACTGAAAAGAAAGAAAAATTGCTTGAGATAAAGGACCTCAAAACCTATTTTGACATAGAGGGACGAACCGCCAAAGCGGTTGACGGGGTGGATTTGCACATTTACGAGAATGAAGTTTTCGGTCTTGTGGGGGAATCCGGCTGCGGAAAGTCGGTGACGGCTTTAAGCATACTTCGGTTGATACCCGACCCGCCCGGGAGAATAGCGGGAGGCGAGATAATTTTCAGGGGCAGGAATTTGATGGAACTGACATATGCCGAAATGCAGAAAATACGCGGCAAGGAAATATCAATGATATTTCAGGAACCCATGACCTCGCTCAACCCGGTTTTTTCCATAGGTTGGCAGCTTAAAGAAGCAATAAAATTTCATGAAAAAGACCTTTCTGAAGAAGAGGTGGAAAAAAGAGCGATAAAGATGCTTTCATTGGTTGGCATACCCAGCCCGGCGGACAGGTTGAAAAACTATCCCCATGAATTTTCCGGCGGAATGCGTCAGAGGGTCATGATAGCCATGGCCCTTGCCTGCAGCCCGGCGCTGCTCATAGCGGACGAGCCCACAACCGCTCTCGATGTAACTATACAGGCGCAGATACTGGATTTAATGCTTGACATAAAGAAAAAAACTGAAGACGCTGCCATACTCCTTATAACCCATGACCTTGCCGTCGTAGCCGAAACCTGTCAAAGAGTAGCCGTTATGTACGGCGGAAAGATTCAGGAGGTGGCAGATGCTCATTCTCTTTTCAAAGAACCGTTTCACCCCTATAGCCGGGGGCTTATGAACTCATTACCCAGTTTGAAAAAGAAAGGGCAGAAACGGCTTTCCACCATAAAGGGAATAGTTCCCAGCATAATGGACTTTCCGAAAGGATGCAAATTCAACACAAGATGCGACGAGGTTATGGATATATGCGGGAAGGAGGAACCGCCCCTTGAAGAAGTAAAGCCGGGACATTTTGTGAGGTGCCACAGATGCCGCAGGTGAAAGAAAGAACGAAAACTGACAACATAGTTGACGTCCGGGATTTGAAGGTTTATTTTCCGGTGTTCGGCGGCGTTTTCCTGAAAAAAGTGGCTGAGGTAAAAGCCGTGGACGGAGTCACTTTTTCAGTAAAAAGAGGAGAGACTTTGGGGCTCGTGGGGGAATCGGGCTGCGGAAAGACAACCATAGGAAAGGCGCTTATAAATTTGGTCAGGCCCACGGGGGGAAAAATCCTTTTTAAGAAAGAACCGTTGGAAACGACCATAGACCTTGCCAGAATAAACAAAGAGCAAATGCGTCCGTTGAGAGCGGATATACAGATGATTTTTCAGGACCCGTATTCCTCTTTGAATCCGCGCATGAGCGTGCAGGAAATAATAGAGGAACCCCTTAAAATACACAGAAAAGACCTCTCCGCCGAAAAGCGCGAAGAAACAATAAGATGGCTTTTGAAAAAAGTCGGTCTCACTCCTGAGCAGGCTTCCAGATATCCGCATGAATTTTCCGGCGGTCAGCGGCAGAGGATAGGCGTGGCGAGAGCCCTTTCCACAAAACCGAAATTCATCATAGCGGACGAGCCGGTCTCCGCACTTGATGTTTCCATACAGGCCCAGGTTATAAACCTTCTTCAGGACCTGCAGGACGAATTTAAACTGACCTATCTTTTCATAGCTCATGACCTTTCGGTGGTTGAGCACATTTCCGGGAGGATAGCGGTGATGTATCTTGGAAATATGGTAGAGATAGGTTCAAGTTATGAAGTGAACACAAACCCCATTCATCCATACACTCAGGCGCTTATATCCGCCGTTCCAAAACCCGACCCCTCAAAAAGAGGCAGGAAGCGGATAATACTCAAGGGTGACGTTCCCAGCCCTCTGCATAAACCCTCTGGCTGCGCTTTCAGGACCCGATGCCCGATAGCGAAAAAAGAATGCGCCGAGAGAAAACCCGAGCTTATTGAAAAAAAGCCCGGTCACTTCGTCGCCTGCCCATTCTAACCGACGCGGTTAGAATGGCGGCGCAGCGCGGCTATCAGGCCGGCCAGCCCCGTGAACTTTATCATCAGACTTCCGTACTTTCTCGTAAATGTCCCGGAAACATCGGTTGAAACCACGAAATTGTCCCCCGTTTCGTGCAGCCGCCGGAAAATCCTGAAATTTCCCGGGTCGAAATCCTTCATTGACCATTTGCATTCCACCGCGTGCGCGCCTCCGCCGCGTTCGGTCAGGACGAAATCTATTTCATGGCCTTGCTTGTTCCGCCAGTAATTAACATCGCGGGATTGCCTTCGGGCCATTATTTCGTTCAGGACGAAATGTTCCCAGAGTTTTCCCTTGTCTTCGGGGCGCAGTTTGTCCCAGCCGCGGAAACAGCACACGAATCCCGTGTCGAAAGCGTAAACTTTCGGGGCGGACACTATTTCCGAAGGCTTCCTGTCGTTGAAAGGCCTCAGCACATGCGCCACATAGGTGCTTTCAAGGACCTTGAGGTAATTGCTTATGCTGGTCCTGCTGACTTCGCACGGGGCCGCGTACCGGGCGGCTTCGAAAATGCCGCCGCTGTTCGCGAAAATCAGTTCCAGGAATTTCTGGAAAGCGGCCCGCTTTTCCAGGCGGAACAGTTCCTGGATGTCTTTCGCCCAGTAGGAATCCATCCAGTCCTGGAAGGATCTTTCAGGGAATTCTTTCTCCATGAAAAACGGGGGAAGCCCCCCTCTCAACCTGTCTCTTATACACATCTGACGCTGCCGACGAATTAGACGGTGTA
>CALEIX010000339.1 GCA_937898825.1 uncultured Elusimicrobia bacterium
GTCGGCAGCGTCAGATGTGTATAAGAGACAGGCAGTGTCTTTTGCCTTCCGCTAACTTTCGCCACCTTTTCTATTTGACGAATGGAGGATGCCAAAAGTATAAATCGTTTCTTTCTATCCCGTTTTTTAATTCGGTAAATTCTATCAACGGCTTTTTTTCTTCCTGGAAGTGCGCTTATCCCGTATATTGTATCCGTGGGGCAAACTATGACACCGTCCTTTTTGAGGGCAAGCGCTACTTCTTTTATTTGCCTGGAAGAAATTTTATCAAAGTTCAGAACCCTGGTTGCTTTCTTCATTTCTCTTCAAAAGAATGACCAATTCTCCTTTTACCTTCCGCTCTTTTAACTTATGCGCCAACTCTTTGACCTTCCCACAAATCCATTCTTCAAAAACCTTGCTTATTTCTCTGGCGACCACCATCTCCGTATTTTCGCCGAATGTTTCACTAATAAGTTCAAGAATACTGGTTAAGCGGTGCGGCGATGCATAAATTACTACCGTCTTATCTAAATCAAAAGATTTTTTCAGGATACGGCGCGCTCTGGTTCCGGATTTTGGCAGAAAACCAAGGAAAACAAAGGAATCCACGGGCAGGCCCGAGCCGGCGGCCGCCGCAGTAAGAGCACTTGGGCCAGGAAGGCTAACAACGCGAATTCCCTCTTCTCTACAGAGACGCACAAGTTTCCTGCCGGGATCCGAGATGCATGGGCTGCCGCTATCTGAAACAAGAACTGCCTTTTTCCCACTTTTAATCATGGCAAAAGCAGAATGCAGCGACCTTTCGCTGTATTCATTGTATCTTAAAATTTTCTTGCTTAGTGAAAAGTGCGAAAGAAGTTTGAGCGTTCTTCTGGTATCCTCGCAAAGGACCAGGTCGCATTCTTTAAGAGATTCTAACGCTCTAAGAGTAATGTCTTTAAGATTTCCTATCGGCGTGGGAATTATCGTCAGCACTGGCGTTTTTGCTCCCTTCTGCTTCCTGAATCTTGAGGAATATTTCAACCACATTCGGATCAAATTGAGTGCCCGAGCCTTTTTTTATTTCGCTTATCGCCTGCTGATAACTCAGGGCTTTCCTATACGGCCTGTCGCTGGTCATGGCATCCCATGCATCTATTATGGCAACTATGCGCGCCCCCACAGGAATTTCCTCCCCTTTAAGCCCCTCGGGATACCCCATTCCATTGTACCACTCCTGATGATAGAGAACCATCTTTGCCACGGGCCCGAGAAATTTAATCGGCGAAAGAATCTGATAGCCGATATAAGGATGCTTTTTGATTTCCATATATTCTTCCGCGCTCAGCCTGCCCGGCTTGGTAAGAATGGTTCCTTCTATTCCTATTTTTCCTATATCATGAAGAAGGGCAGCGTATTCCACGTACCGTATCATTTGTTTCGGCAGAGACAAACCCTCTGCAAGCATTCGCGCTTTCTTCCGTGCCCTTCCGGCATGGTCCCCCGTGTAGGCATCCTTGGCATCTATCACCCGCGCAAGCGTTTGGACCATTTCGAAATAAAAGTTTTCTATGCTCTCATACAGTTTTATATTTTCTATGGTTATAGACGCCTCGCTGGCGAGCAAATTCAAAAATTTCAGGTCATAGTCTGTGAAGGTTTTGTTGTCCGAAGAAAGGTGTATATTCAGCACGCCGAAAGTTTTTTCGTTACTCTTTATCGGAATGGCAATAAACGGTTCTTTCTGCTCTTTCGCTCCTATATAGGCGGCATATTGATCGTGTTCCGCCGGATTAGTAACAAATATCGTCTCTCCGGTTTGAAAAGCCTTGCCCGCTATACCCCTGCCGCTCGTAAGTTTTGTGTTCTTAATAACTTTCTCCGAAATGCCTCTCGCTTTTACAATCTGAAGTTCTTCCCTGTCTTCGTCGTAAATCATCAACGAACCTCTTTTTGAACCCACCAGTTCGCAGGCGCTATTTAACACAATATCATAAAATTCCTCTTTTTTTATATTTCCGACATTGCCTATTCCTATTTCGTGAATATTTATTAAGCTGGTGAGAAGTTCATCAAACCGGTTCCAGGTGTTTTTAAGAATGGAATCGCCCTTATTCACGCGGCTCATTTTCACAAATTTGGCGATGTACAGCTTCCTCAACAACGCAGCCGTCACAAAAAGAAGTGCTATTATTATCAGAGAAAGAAAATAATACATAGAATAAGGATAGCAAAAGAAAATAAAGAAAATCAAAACAGCATCATGCTGGCTATACTTGTTTAATTATAAAGGAAAAGTTTGTAAGTATATTTTTAAATAAATATAATTAATGGAAATATGGAACAAACAAAAAAAGCGGGAAGAATAAGAGTAATCGTATGTGGGGCTATGGGAAGACTTGGCTCAAATCTTTGCAGAATGATTGACAAGTCCGGGGATTTTGAACTGTCGGCTGCCATAGATATTAAAGAAGGCAAAAATATAAAACATCCCTCATTTTACAGCGAATCCCTTGAGTCTTCTGATATAAGCATAGATTTTTCCGCTCCGGATGCGGCTGTCTCTTTCGCTGAAATAAGCGCCGCCCACGGAAAACCCATTGTAATAGCCACAACCGGTCTGTCCAGGAACCAGATGAAAAAACTTGAAAAATTTTCAAAAAGAGCCCCCGTTTTTTTCTCACCCAACATGAGCTCTTTTGTTATTCTGCTCGTAGCCCTTTCAAAAATAACAGCGGCGAAACTTTCCTCCACAGACATAAGCATAGTTGAGACGCATCACAAGAAGAAAAAAGACATGCCCAGCGGAACTGCCCTCCTGCTGAAAAAGGAAATATTGAAAACGGGAAAGAGAAACATAGAAGTGCAAAGCATAAGGGCTGGAGATATTCGCGGGGAACATACTGTGATATTCGCCGGTCAAGGGGAAAGAATAGAGCTTGTCCATCGCGCCCAGAGCATAGATATCTTTGCCCTGGGAGCCCTGAGAGCCGCAAAATGGCTTCTTTCAAAAGGCCCCGGCTTTTACAATTATTTTGATATTTTTTCCCTTTGAAAATATGGATTTTGTAAAAAAAATGATTTCAAAAAGCAGAATGAAGCGCTTTGCGCCGTATGTTTTTATAGAGCTTGACAAAAAGAAGAAAGAATTTCAAAAAAGAGGCAAAAAAATAATTTCACTCGCCATCGGGGACCCGGATATCCCGACGCCGTCAGAAATAGCGAAAATCGCCTCCAGAGAAGTCAGGAAGTCGGTTAATCATTCCTATCCGTCAGGTCGCGGGACGGTAAAACTCCGCAGGGCGATAGCCCGGTGGCACCATAGAAGGTTCGGAGTAAACCTGGACGAGGAAAAAGAAATTCTCGTTCTAATAGGTTCAAAAGAGGGGATAGCGCATCTTCCGTTTACCCTCCTGAACAGGGGGGATACGGCAATTATTCCTGACCCGTCTTATCCTGCCTACAAAACTGGAGTAATTCTTTCGGACGGAAAAATTCATAAAATACCACTTTTAGAAAAAAATGGGTTTCTGCCCGATATAAAATCTATCGGCGGAAAAGTTTTAGGAAAAACCTCGATTTTCTTCATCAACTACCCGAATAATCCCACAGGTGCTTTCGCTTCCAGAAAGTTCTTAAGGGAAATTGTGGAGGCAGCCAAAAAACACCACTTCCTCATCGCTCAGGACGCGGCATACAGCGAACTCTATTTTT
Source organism: uncultured Elusimicrobia bacterium (assembly GCA_937898825.1). GTDB lineage: Bacteria > Elusimicrobiota > Elusimicrobia > Elusimicrobiales > UBA9959 > CALEIX01. Next base: position 3,676 of record CALEIX010000339.1, read on the forward strand.
CTAAACCTGCACCGAGCATTTTGGAAATAAACGGAGCCAGGGACGTTGCGGTCGAGTTTCACTCCCTCTCAAAAACCTTTTGCATGACGGGCTGGCGACTGGCATGGCTTATCGGCAACCGCAGGGTTATTCAGAGCCTTGCCGCACTGAAAGAGAATATTGATTCGGGACAATTCAACGCTATTCAGGAAACGGCTGTTTACGCTTTGAATCATTGCGAACGTTTCGCCCGGTCAATCAGGAAAATTTACAAAGGCAGGCGGGATTTTTTTTCCGAGCAGCTTCAAAAATACGGATGGAAAATCTTTGCGTCCCAGGGAACATTTTTTTTATGGGCAAGGCCGCCCATTAAGATAAATTCACTCAAATGCGCCCTCAAGTTGCTTAAAGAAGCAGGCGTCCTTGCCGCGCCCGGCAGGGGATTCGGGAAAAACGGAGAGGGATATATTCGTTTTTCTCTCACAGCACCCATGCCTTTGCTCAGGCAAGCCGCCAAAAGTATTTCAAGGATAAAATGGTGATATGACAGGACTTGAGTTTCTCAACTGGATGATTTTTTCGCTGCTGGTCTTGTTTGTCGTCTGCCTGCTTATCGCCTATATAAAAAGTTCGGATGTGATAATGCCGAAAAGAATGCCTCTTTCGGTTTTTCCGGAACATTTCAATTTGGTTTACGAGACGATTGACTTCACCACATCAGACGGAATTTTCTTAAAAGGTTGGTTTATCCCGCACAAGAAAAAGACGTCTTCAGAAACGATAATAGTGTGTCACGGATGGGGTTCAAACAAGGGCGAAATGCTGCGCAACACGCATTTTTTGGCGGAAAAATACAATCTTTTTTATTTTGACTTCAGGGGCTCGGGAGAAAGCAGGGGGGAAATTTCCACCATAGGACTCCACGAGGTCAGTGACTTTGAAGCGGCGTTAAATTTCCTCCTTAACCATCGTCCGGAGGAAAGCGCGCGCATAGGCGTTCTCGGGCTTTCCATGGGCGGGGCGGTGGCCATATATGCAGCGGCCAATCTTCCCCGGGTAAATTGCGTTATCGCCGAGAACACATTTTATTCTTGCAGCCGCGTCGTCGGAAACTGGAGCTGGTGGAGGCTCAGAGTTCCGTACTGGCCAATCGTTCCGCTCACTCTTTTTTTCGTTAAAATGAAAATTAAAGCGGAGCCGGAAACAAACAGCCCCTGGCGCCACGTTAAAAAAGTGAAGAAGCCTTTGCTTTTCATAAATGCCGACAACGATGACCTTGTTCCGCTCAAAGACGGCAAGAAACT
>CALEIX010000340.1 GCA_937898825.1 uncultured Elusimicrobia bacterium
AATGATACGGCGACCACCGAGATCTACACCGTCTAATTCGTCGGCAGCGTCAGATGTGTATAAGAGACAGGAAGGATAAAGGATAAGGGATAAAGGATAAAGGATAAGGGATGAGGGATAAAGGATAAGTCGGGAGTCGGGAGTCAGAGCGCAGAGGATGCAAAAGAAGCGCGGAAGTGCGAAAGTGCGGAAGCGCGAAAGCGCGCAAAATAATTTTACCCCGTAGGTTGGGTTTAGTATGGTTTTGTCGGAGGAACCTGCGGGGTAAGAACAGAAAACGAAAACTTCTGGATTCCCGCTCCCCTCTCTGCTCCCCGCTTTCGCGGGAATGATAGAAGAATTCAATGCGGGAAAAGAAGGATAATAAAGGTAAATTGCCGTGAGTGAGGATGTATAAGCATTGCTATTAGAGCGCGGGATATAATAAAATACTCAAAGAGGTTGTTGGTCAAATGAAAACCAAGATACTTATAGTGGACGATGATTCACACCTTAGAGACACATTGAGAGACCTTCTTGAAATGGAAGGTTATGAAGTCTCGGAGGCTGCCAGCGGAGAAGAGGCGATGCAAAAAGTCGCTTCAGATTTTTACCATGTCATATTGATGGATTTCAACCTTACGGATGGAACTGGAATTGAGCAAATAAAAAAAATAAGAGATTTAAAAATCGACAGTCAGATTTTAATGATGACGGCGCATGCTTCGCTGGACACTGCTGTGAAGGCTATAAAAGAATCGGTGTATGATTTTCTCATTAAACCCGTTGATTTTAACTATCTGAAACGCGCCATACGCAACGCCGACGAAAAACTCAGACTGGAGCAGGAAAACAAGATATTGCTTGCTAAGCTGCAAACAACCAATAAAGAGCTGAGCCGGTTGAATGATATGAAATCGAAATTTTTGTCCATGGCTTCTCATGACTTGTCCAACGCTCTTATGACCCTGCAAATAAGTTTCGAGATGCTCACTTCTTCTATCAAACCCAACGATGAACAAAAGAAAAAAATGGATTTTATAAATGCCAGCATAGACCAGATTTCGCGGCTTATAAATGACCTTGTGGACTGGGCTTCCATTGAACAGGGAAAACTGCGGCTTGAAAAAAATTATTTTGAGATAGATAAAATGGTAGACGAGATAATAGTTGGTCCGAGAGCCAGGGCCCAGCAGAAAAATATAGAAGTTGAAGCAAGGCATCTTGGTTCCCTCAAAATGGTGTGTGCGGACAAAAAAAGAATAAGCCAGGTTCTTTTGAATCTCCTCGAGAATGCGATAAGACATACTCCCCGGGGCGGGAAAATAACGGTTGAAACCGAGCCAAAGCAGGAAGCGGTGTGCGTTTCGGTCAAGGATACGGGAGAGGGAATAGAGGCCAAAGAGCTGAGCAAGCTTTTTGAAAGTTTTTACCAAACCCACGGCTCGAAATCTCCCCACGGGAGATTGGGACTTGGGCTTTCCATAGCGAGAGATATTATCCAACAGCACGACGGGAAAATATGGGTGGAGAGCGAGGGACTCGGAAAAGGTTCTGCTTTTCGTTTTACCCTTCCTTTTGCCAGGGAGGGAGCTTCACCGCAGATTTCTCCGCCGGCTGACAATGAGAAAAAAGTAAAATAGGAGAAAAATATGGCGACTACTAAAAAAGCTATAACTGTTCTTATAGCAGATGACCAAACTCTTTTCAGGGAAGGCATAAAGGACTTGTTGGAAGATGAGAAAGGTATAAAAGTTATTGGGGAGGCTACCACCGGACCTGAGGCCGTGGATATGGCTAAAAAGCTGAAACCGGATGTCATTTTAATGGATATCAAGCTGCCGCAAATGGACGGCGTTTCAGCCACCAGAATTATACGGAAACAATGTCCTGATACGAATGTCCTGATATTATCCAGTTATGAGGATGAGGCGCATGTGACCGAATCTATACAGGCGGGCGCCAACGGTTATCTTTCCAAGATGTTGCCCGCTTCAGAACTTGTAAACGCTCTTAAAACTTTTACCAGTGACGGAGTGATAATCCCGCAACCGATAATGGGTAAGCTCCTGCAGGGTTTGAGGCAAATGGGAGCCAAAGGTTATGATAATGCGCCGGACGCTCTTACTGCCACCGAGATAAAAGTAATGTCCTTGCTTGGAAAGGGCTACAGCAACAAGGAAATAGCAAAGTATTTAACCTGTAGCGTCAAAACCGTAAAAAATCATCTTAATAGTATATTTCAAAAACTTGCCGTCACAAATAGAACCGAGGCTGTTGTTAAGGCGATAGAAAAAGGGATTATATCGCCTGAAGACGGCCAATAACCTTTCCGTAACCCCGCGGGTTACTTTTGGTGTAACATTTTAGGCATTGAAAAAAAGTCCTGCAGCTGCTATAACATAAACATAATTTAATTACCGCCAAAAGTGCGAATTTTACGTGAGAGAATTAATATGCGGATTTACGATGGCATTAAAAAAGTTAATTTTGCTTTTTTTTGTTTAGTTGGGCGTCTTCTGGTTTTCAAAAGTTATTTTTCACCCGGCAATAATGTCAGCAACAAGAAAGGACAAACTGTTGTTGAATATTTATTAATGCTTGCAGCCATTTCGGCTTTTGCCATTATATTAGGAATTTTATTTCACAGGAGAATATTGGGAGGATTTTTCACGCTGGTTGGAATGATAATAGGAGCTGGCAAGCCGACGTAGTAGGAAAAGTTGAACTTAGCTGAATTGAGAAAAGAGTTCGGAAGTACAAATTATGAATATACGCGGAGAAAGCAAGAAGGTTTTTTCAAACGAAAAATCTTTCTGTTTTTGTTTGAAGAAAGCGCAGATTATAATTCCCTCTCTCTTTGTAATTCCCAGTCTGCTTCTTTTTGTCTATCTTATTTTTGAAATAACCAAGCTCTCAAGGGAAAAAATAAGGCGTCAATTTGCGATTGATTCCGCCGCTTTTATCCAGATGGGGGATTATACAAACCTTTTCAACAGAACAGCTTATGTAAACGGAGTTTTTCCTTACAGGGTTTTCAAGGAAGTTTATGAATGTCCTTATGCCACTCCGTTTCTCCAGAGGACCGACGGCAGCGGTCAGGAATGCCCTTTTGACATGCTTTATAAGGCCGGCGCCTTTCCGAAATATACCGGGGATGTGGCCAGGCACCCTCCGAAGTCATTAGACTCAAAGGAAAAATGGACAATAAAGTTTTATGAGCCCGCGCGCCCGGGTATAAACGCAAATCCTCCGAATGTCGGGGATATGATTACTTTGGTTACTGAGGAGCAGGGAAATAAGATATATATTTGGTGGGACGGAGTGACAGGAGTGTATAAATTTTACGCCCAATTTTACACTCTTTTGGCTTCAATAGAAGAGTCCCAGTACACCGTTTTTGAGAGACTTACTGACAATTTTAGTTTTTTCAGGAAATCCTATTATTTAAACACCGGGGAATGCAGGGAAAATCCCGCGGTGTGTGCTGAAGACGGCTTAAGCGAATTTAAGGCGAACAGAATAAGAAAGGGAGATAATTTTCATATGTGGTTTACGGACAGATTGAGATTCTGGGCAAAACAGCCCTTATCAGGGCTTCCGCCGTATCGCCTGGTAACGACCAGACCGCCCATAGATATAAAATTGTTCCAGCTGGCGACCGTAGACGATGACGCTTTGCGGAGATTGGGCACGGGTTACGAGGTTTATCAGGGGTGGGATGTGCCTTCCAACTATTTTAATATTGATTTTAACAATCTTGTGCCCTGCCCGGAAACGGGGCGCCCATGCGTTCATGTCAGGATAGCTTCTCAGTGTCCGCAACTTTCTTTTGGAAATAATTGCGTATGGCCCAATCCGACGCCGAAGTACCAGACGAGGCTCTATCCATAGCGCAGAGAACGCAAAAAGTGTAAGCGCGGAAGCGCGAAAGTGCGGAAGTGCGAAAGGGTGCAAAAGAATTTTACCCCGTAGGTTGGATTTAATGTGGTTATGGCGGAACCTGCGGGGTAAAATTCACGCGGAGGACGCAAAAGTAAGTGCGAAAGTGCGAAAGTGCGAAAGTGCGAAAGTGCGAAAGCGCGAAGGCGCAAAGGGTGCAGAAAAAAAACGTAAAAAAGACGATTAGGGCAGGAATGAATCGGGTAAAAAATTATGATTGAAAAACTTAAAAAAACATTGGGAAAATGCTTTCCTAAGCGCAGAGAACGCGGAAATATCGCAAAGGGCGCAGAGAAAAAGCGTATTTTCCGTACTCATTACCCGTTACTTTTTACTTCCCGAAAAGGTCAAGCCACGACCGAAGTAGTCCTCCTTTTCCCGATTTTTATGTTGATAGTGTTTATAACCGCCAAGATTTTTGCCCTTCTGGTTCTTGTCCAGAAAATGGAAATAGCCTCCTACTATGCCGCCAGAAGGTGGCAGCTGGAGTCGCATTTGAATGTTAACTATGTTCCGTATGACGATTCTACCTTGAAAAATGACATAGAGGACAAGGTTAAAAATTATTTGGGGTTTAATACCCCTTCAATAGCCGGCTTTTTAAATCTAAGGAGTCTTGAACTGGATATTATCAGAACGCAGGTTTGGAATGTAGTGACATTGAGGGTTGAAACCAATCCTGCCGGCATAAAACTTTTATGCAAATATTCCAAGCAGGCTGTGTGCACTTTCCCTTATGGACAAGCCTGTATGAACGGGTATGATTATATATGCACTGGAGGTAAATCCCTTGAGGTCATAAAATATGTTCCAAACAGGGACCGCCCCATACAATTTGTTTTGCCTGGTCTCTCTTAACCTTAACAAGTAACCCGCGGGGTTGCAGAGAGGGTTGAAAAATTGGGATTTAGCTGCTATAACATAAGAGGATATTGGACTTAGCGATGAATTTTTTCAGTCGCAGGTCCAAGGCTGTTTTTTATAAAAAAGAGGATATTATGAAGGAAAAAAATGAAGAGAAGAAAAACAGAAGTTTTTGGGGTATTTTCGGAAGCGGGAGGAAATTCAGGAGCTTATGGTGGATACAAATTGTTTTTCTGTTAATCTTCCTTGCTGCCGCCGGTTTTTATTCCTGGATGACATTGGGCAATGTTGCCCAGAAACTTGTCGGAGGAGAAAGTTACGAGGAATTGAGCGCTTCTGCGGGCCCTAATTTTCAGAGAGGTTCTGTCTTTGGAAAGTGGAATTTTTTCGACGAAGAGAAAGATATTGCTTACAAACAGGATCAGGAGAGACTTAAAAAGGAATTTGCTGCGTTTACTTATGGCGATGAGGATTGGGCGGGGAAAAATAAAACGATGGTTTCCGGAAAAGAGTCAGGGACTGAAAAAGCGCCTGACGAGTCGGGGAAAGATGTTGATGTCCGGCATGAACGTTATAAACGTTTCTTCAAAGGCAAATTAAGACCTTTGAACAAGGGCGTTTTTTCCGCTTTTAAAACGGGGGGAAGCAAAACCTCTAATTCCTTTGGCGAGAGCAATAAAAATATTGTCCGTGTGACGGAAGGCAGGAATGTTCAGGAAGCGTCCGGGAAACTTCGGGGAACCCGGGTTTCAGCGATGAAACAGCTGGAAAAAGCATGGAAAACGGGCGTTTATGGCGCCCGGGATGCTTCGCAGGACGCGGCTAAATCCTGGACGGCCAGGGCATTTGACAGTGCAGCAGCCAGCAGATTCTCTCTTGAATATGACGAAAAAGCCAAAAGGGCTCTTGACACGGTAAATCCAAATTCCATTCCGAGTTTTTTAAGGGAACAGGATGTAAATTCCGCCAAAAATCTTGCGGTTAAAGATGTCGAAGGCCCTGAAATAGACAAGGAAGCCACCAAGAAAGCGTTAGCCAATGATAAAAAATATCAGGCGGCAAAAGCCGCTCAGGATTTGAGCAAAGGGCTTCTTAACAGTATGTTTAGCGGGGTGAATTTCGGGGGGCAAAGCGCTGCTGATGCTGACGACGGAACATTGGGGAATCTGGCCGAAGCCGATGACCCTCCGAAATTGGACGACCCCGGAGAGGCGGCCACCAGTGGTATTACTGTGGATGAATACGGTTACATTCACACCGTGGGTTCCGACGGAATGAATTATGTATTTGATGAAAGCGGCGCGCTGGTTGGTTGTGAGGATGTGAATGCCGGAATGTGTCTTATGCCGGGAGCGGGCAGTTGTCCAAGCGAAATGTATTTCATATAATAAACCTGAATAAAGTAATCCGTTTAAAATCTCTGGAGGAAATGTGAAGAAATTTCGCATTATTGTTTTTTTGTTTTTTTTCGTTGGGTGTTATTCGCTTAAAAATGAAAATAAAATAGCGAAAATTTTGGAGAAACACAGCTGTTTCCCTCTTACAAGCGCCCAAATTAGAAAGGCATTAAAACACCGGCAGAAGGGATTGAGAAAACTGGACAAGAACGCGGAAATAGTTAAATTCGGTGGACAGGTTAAGATTTCCAATGTGAAAAGAGAAAAATTAACTTTTGGTGTTGTTGTGAAGCGCGGGGAAAACAAAGAACTTATAGTAAAAAAGGTTTTCAATCATTCTTCCGCCTATAAAGCTGGCTTGAGAAAAAACAGCCGGATATTAGCCATAAACGGAAAACCCGTGAATGACCTTGGGGATGATGAGGTATCCTTATTTTTTGAAAAGGGACCATCAAAACTTTACATTCTCTTTACAAATAATGGAAGGGAACAAGATGCCGAAATCAAGAAAGATTTTGGAATGTTCCCCGCGGTCTGGGGATTTATGATTTCAAATGAAACTGCCTATGTGAGGATTGTGAAATTGATGCCCAATGCCGCCAGGTTTTTGGAAAAGGAATTGGCAACGTTTATAAAAAGCGGAGCGAAAAACGCGCTTCTTGATTTACGCAATGTTTATGGCGGTTCTTTCGGCGAAACGGCTAAAATTTTAGACCTGTTTGTTCCGGAGAAAAAACTTTTGTTTCAGGCCAAATCCGACAAAAAAGGATATTGCGCAAATTTTTATTCCGAAAATCCTCCAAAATTCCAGAATTTGTCAATTGCGATTTTAACGGATAAAAAAACCTCTTTAAACGCTGAAATACTTGCGCAGACGCTCAAAGAATACATGCGGGCGACCGTAATTGGCGAAAAAACCGCCGGCAATGTGAGTTTGACGCGTCTTTTTAAGCTGACGGCAAATACCGCTCTGCGCATCACCGTTGCCAGATTGGTCCCTCCCTCAGGCAAAGACTTAAGTGATATTGGGATTTCGCCTGATATATTTCAGAAAGATTCCCTGCCTGCTGAACGCTCAATATTCTATTATCCGGCATATCTTGATTCCGACGTTGTTCTAAAATCTGTGCCGTGCGCCTTTCTACAGGAATGCCGGAAATAATTTTAGCGCAGAACCGCGTTATCACATAATTAAAGGAGAAATAAATCTGTCTTGTCTAATGGATAAAACTTCTGAGAAAGAGCGAAACGGCGTTGTCGGCGATTCTAAGTTTAAAATGGTATGTGCTGTATGATTTTATTTTTGTTTTTTATAACAGGGGCTTCGGCTTTGGTTTATGAAACGCTCTGGACCAGAATGCTCGCCCTTGTTTTCGGCAATACCACATATGCCGTCAGCACGATTTTGGCGGCTTTCATGGCGGGTTTGGCCCTGGGTTCATGGTATCTGGGCAAACACATTGATAAACATAATTTAAGAAAAGAAAAACTTTTGAACCTTTATGCTTTTTTGATGGTCGGCGCCGGAGTTTATTGCTTTCTGACCCCATGGCTTTTTGACTTCATTAAATTTATTAACATTAATATTCCTTTTAACAGGTACGCTCTCGTTTCGGCCGAAGGCGCGAGCGTATATCGTTTGTCAACATTGGCTTTCGCCACTACATTTTTCATGTCTTTTATTATCTTCCTTATCCCCACGACTTTTATCGGAGGAGCGCTGCCCGTTTTGGCGAGATGGTTTTCCGTAAAAAACAAACGGTTCGGTTTTGAAAAATTCGGCCAAAAAGTGGCTCTCTTATACACCGTGGATGTATGGGGGGCTGTCGCGGGAACATTTTTATGCGGATATTTTTTAATCCCCAAACTTGGTGTTAAAGAAACTCTTTATTTGGCGAGTCTGCTGAATGTGGCGATAGGTCTTATGGCTTTTTACATATCCGGCGGCGAAAAATCTTCAATTGAAGCCAAAACGAAGAAAAAACAGAAAAAATTATTAAAACAGCTTGTTTTTAAACCACTTGAAAAATCCAGGCGCCTGGCGATACTTTGGGCCATAGGCATTTCGGGTTTTACCGCGCTTGCTTATGAAGTATTGTGGACAAGGGCACTGTCTTTGATTTTGGGTTCTTCAACTTACGCTTTTACCACCATATTATGCGCGTTTTTGGCGGGTTTGGCCCTGGGCAGCATGATTTACGCCGCTTATATCAAAAAGAAACAGCCGAAAGATTGGTTGGCGGCGTTTGCATTTATTCAGGCGGCCATCGGTATAATCGTTCTGATTCTAACTCCATTTTTTCAGGCCATGCCTTTCTTGTTTCTTGAAATGTTTAAAGCTTTAGGCGGTAATTTTGCCGCGGTGCAGTTTATTCAAATTGTCATATCTTTCGCCCTCATAATACCGCCGGCCGTTTTTTTCGGCATAAGTTTTCCGTTAGCCATCGATATTTACAAAGAGGGAAACGCGGGAACTTCGGTGGGAGATATATATTTCGCCAATACGGTGGGAGCCGTTTTGGGTTCGCTTTTAAGCGGTTTCTTTCTCATCAAATGGATGGGGGTTCAAAAATCCATATTTTTGATTTCCTCCATAAATATTTTTCTCGCGGTTTTATTGATAAATTTCAAAAGAAGCGAAAAACAAACCCAAAAAATCGCCGTTTCCGGAATGCTGCTTTTGTTTTTAATCGCTTATTTTGTTTTTATTCCGAAGTGGGATAAACATATCTTCGTCAGCGGAATATACCATTATGCCAGAGATTATCTGAAAGAAAGTTCATTTTTTCCGAAAGAAGAAAAAAAAGTCTGGAAACGCAGGATAGAAAAGAAGAAAATGTTGTTTTATGAGGAGGGAGCGAATTTTACGGTCGCCGTGCAAAAACATCCAAACGGCATAATCAGTTTGTCGATAAACGGCAAGACCGACGCTTCAAGCAATTTCCGGGGAGACATGGTAACGCAGCTTTTGACGGCTCATCTTCCGCTTTTGTTTCATCCCTCCCCCAAAGACGTTCTGGTTGTCGGGCTTGCCAGCGGAATAAGCCTGGGTGGGGTCACCAAATGGAAAAATCTGAAAAGTATTGACTGCGCGGAAATAGAACCCGCGATGATTGAGACTTCTCATTATTTTGATGAATGGAATAATAAACCATTGGAAGATAAAAGAGTAAGATTGATAATTGACGACGCGAGGAATTATCTTTTAACCGCGAAAAAAAAATACGACGTTATCATAAGCGAGCCCTCAAATCCGTGGATCCTGGGATGTTCCCCGCTTTTTACCAGGGAATATTATGAATTGGTAAAATCAAGGCTGAAAAAAGGGGGGCTGTTTTGCGGGTGGATGCAAATTTACAATATGGGACCAAAAGATTATTTAATGATAATGAAAACCATAAATTCCGTTTTTAAGAATGTTTCCGTCTGGCATGCTTCCGGAGGGGATACATTGATTATTGCTTCTGAAGAGAAAGTCAATGTTCATTATAAAAGGTTAAAAGGAAGATTTGCGCATGTTAAGGACGATTTAAGTAAAATTCATTTAAAAGATACATTGAGTTTGCTGGCACAATTTATAATGAGCGAAAAAAACATATCGCGCCTCGCAAAAGGTATAAAATTAAATACCGACAATCACCCATTGATTGAATTCTTGGCCGCGCGCAATATGTACAATATCGATATCACACTCGGCACATACGAACTGCTATCCCAAAATGTTGAAACGCCTTTAGAATATCTGAACGGCTTTGATGATTACATCGCTTTAATTAAGAGATATTTCTCGAAAGGAAACTATAGGCAGGCCGAAGAAATTTTTTCACGAAATTTTCCGCAAAAAAATACGGCCAGAGGTCATAATTTGGCCGGTTTTATTTATCTTCAGAAAAAGAATTACAATTTAGCGGAAAAGATGTTTAAGAAGGCCATAGCCAAGAACAAAAAATTTATTGACGCTTATATTAATTTGGGGGATGTTTATTTAAAAAAAGGCGAATATAAAAAGGCTATTGATATGGCGAATAGGGCATTGCATGTAAAACCGAAATATCCAGCCGCTTTTAATTTTAAAGGAGTTGTTTACACAAGAACTGGCAAGTTCACCGCCGCTTTGGAAGAATTTAAAAAAGCCAAAAGAAGCGATCCCACTTTTGTAATGGCTTATATAAACATGGCAGAGGTGTATGTGAATATGAACATTCCTCCTGCCGCGCTTTTTACATTAAAAGATGCCATTGAACAAAATCCCAATGACGCCAGGCTTTATTTTTATTTGGGCGAAACCCTGCTTAAAATGGGGGACTTTAAGCAAGGTTCGGCAATGCTTTTTAAATCGGTTTATCTTAAGCCCGAATATAAGGATGTGGCGTTGAAATTGCTTTTAGATTATCAGAAAAACAGAAAAGGTAAAACCTACAAGGATGCTTTGTGAACAAAATTTGGGTTCCCTCCCCGCTTCCGCGGGGACAAGGCTTATTGCGTTCATTGCGTTTATAGCGTTAAGCGTTCATTGAGTTTATTGAGTTCATAGCGTTTATAGCGTTAAGCGTTCATTGAGTTTATTGAGTTCATAGAGTTTATAGCGTTCGTTGAGTTCATAGAGTTAATTGAGTTCATTGCGCTTATTTACCTCTTGCCCGCAACTTCCGCCTTATGCCTTATGACTCCCGACTCCTGACTCTTGACTCTTGACTCCTGACTTCCGACTTACTACTTGTGCTCTTGCGTTCCTGTGCTCTTGTGACTTGTGCCCTGTCCGCCGATGCTGTGTGGCGGAGACATTTCTGATGTGCGAACGCGCACAATTTTATTGATACCCCATTAATTACTATAATAGAAAAAATATTGTGGAAATTTGCGGATGAAAAAACGGTGAAAACCGGGGAAGAGAAATGAGCGAAAAGAAAAGAATAATTATGGAGCGAATTGTGGAAATTAAAGATTCCAATGATGATTGGAATATTAAATTTTGGCAGAAATGCGGAGCGCGTTCAAGATTTGCCGCCGCGTGGGAAATGACAGTAGAGTTTTGCAAAATCAGGGGAAAAAATGGAATTAAACCGCGATTACAGAGAGATGCTGAACATATTAAACGCGTATAAGGTCAGCGAGGATAAGCGAATGAGAAAAGATAAAGTTTGGGTGAATAAAGCAAGGTCGTTTCAAGAAGCTGAAAAATTTAATGATGAATATTACCTGAATATGACGCCTGAAGAAAGATTGAGTATAATACAATTATGCAGAGAGGAGTATCATGCCAAAATCAAGCATGAAAATAGAAAAAGATTTCGAAGAGTTTTTAAGATTGTTCAACAAAAATAAAGTGAAATACTGCATAGTCGGGGCTTATGCAGTTGGGGCTTATATTATCCCCCGATATACAAAGGATATGGATATTTTTGTTGATGTAAGCAAAGAAAACGCGCGAAAAATCGTGAAAGCGCTTGATGAATTCGGCATGGGAAATATTGGATTGAAAGTTGATGATTTTTTAAAAAAAAATAACATCATTCAGTTGGGATATGAACCTGTGAGGATTGACATTATCATGGATATTTCGAAATGCGATTTTAAAACAGTGTGGAAAAACAAGATGGTCATGGCTTATGGCAGGGAGAAAGCATATGTCATCGGTTTGGATGATTTAATAATAGCCAAAAAAGCGGCGGGCAGAAAACAGGATGAAATTGATTTGGAAAAACTTTTGATAGCGAAAAAGATGAAAAAAACGCGAAAACGCATGGGTGGAAAATAAAAGGAAGAAGACGCGCGGTATCAGGATGACAAAAACGGACGATAAAAATCATAAAATGAGAATAACCAAATACAACCGCGTGAGGTGTATTGGCTGGATTCGGTTTTTGTCTTGTATTCACTTCGTGAATACAACATTTCAAAATGAAGATTGCAAAGTGCAAATTGCAAAGTCATTTTCCCCTTAATGCTGCTTGCTGCAAGCTCTAATTCGAAAATGTCCAATGCCAGATAGATTGACCTGTCAATAAAATTGCCTCTTGACAAATTAAAAAAGTCTGCTACACTATTACATCAGCAACGATAATGGCAAACCCGCCGCAAGGCGGGGGCGCAAAGCCATGATCCCGGGTGTTCGGGAGGTCAGGTTGCCGAAGACAAAATTAGGGTGTAGGGTTTAGGGTATAGGGTGTAGGCCTTGTGCCCGGGCACCTGGAAAACAAAGGATTTTGGCCGTTTCGGCTGTCTTCGGGATATAACAACCGGATGAGAGAGCCGAAGCGGTTCTTTTCTTTTGATTTTGAGTCAGTGATTGGCAGAAAGCAAAGCAATGTTTGATTTGTTTTGTGGAAAGTTTTGGAGAAACGAAGTTTTATTTGAGGGCACTGGAATTATTATAATAAGAAATGGGAAGCGTGCGCCGTTTCATAATTTCCATCTGTCCTTGCTGGTAAACGGGTTATGAGAAACGAAAGAAATTTGCCGGGCCCAAGCATCGAAACATCAGCAATGAACAGTAAACGATATGACTGAAGAAAAAATTTCCATAATAGTTCCAACGCACAATTCTGAAAGCACGATTTGCAGGTGCTTGAACGCGGTGTTTTTGGATTCGAAAGCCGCAAATTACGAAGTCATTATTGTTGACGATTTTTCTTCGGACGATACTTTGGATAAAGTCGGCAATTTTCCGGTTAAAATAATCACTTTGAAAAGACATTCTGGAGCGGCCGTTGCCAGAAACGCGGGAGCGTCTGCCGCCGAAGGAGAAATATTGTTTTTTCTGGATTCGGATGTTGAGGTCGAGTCGGGATGGAGGGAGGAAATAGTTGAGAGTTTTAGCGCTTATCCTCAAGCCCGGGCAGTGCAAGGCGTTTACGACGTAAATTGCCCAATTGATAGCTTCCCGTCTCTGAGTAGAAATTTTTACAAATGCTACAACATTAAAAAAATAAAAAATGCTTCGGAAATTCCGGGGATGAACAGCTATTGTTTTGCCATCAAAAAAGATGCTTTTGAAAATGCTGGAAAATTTGATCCTGGCACCGAAAGAGTAGAAGATTTGGACCTGGCCACCAGATTGGTTTCTTCCGGGGGGAAGATAATTTTAAATAAGAGGATAATAGCAAGGCATTTAAAAAAATATAATTTGTTTTCGTTGCTTAAGACAGATTATTTGAAAGTTCTGGCGAAAATGCGTTTAATTTTGAATAAGAAAAAGAGCGAAAAAACTAAAATCACTTTTTCGCTAAACGACAAAGGAATGATGCTGGGAGAATTTATAACTCTTGTTCTGGCGGGATTGCTTTTTTTAACCTTGATTTTTTCGCTTGTGTTTTTGAAGTTTCATTATGCATTTGCGAGTTTAATTCTTTTACTTACGTTGTTCTTAATTAATGCCGGTTTCTTTCTGTCTCTTATACACATCTCCGAGCCCACGAGACCTCTCTACATCTCGT
>CALEIX010000341.1 GCA_937898825.1 uncultured Elusimicrobia bacterium
AAAATTTCAAGCGCCCTGAAAAAAACCGCCGTAAAAACGAAGAAAATCTCCCGAAAACTACCGAAGAAAAAAACTGTGCCCAAGATAAAAAAGCCGCTGGTTAAAAGAAAGCCGCTACCTGTTTTTATTTGGATTGCCCTTGCGGGTTTATGGTTTATCTTTATGCCGTTGGCTAAGTCAAGAACATCTTCTATTGGAAATCCCAAAATACCGCCGCCGCCGAAGGATGTTCCGCCCGATTTTTTCTTTCCGTTTTTGATTTCGAGGTTTGAAACTTCAGATGAAATACTTTACGGCATTACCACTCGCCAGCGGCAAAAACTTAGCGGTTATTATTTCAACGGTCATGAATTTTACTTTGCGCTTACTTTCTACGGGCTGGCTTTAATGCACGCGTTTTGGTCCTTTTCCAGTTTTGTTTCCCCAAACTACTTCATCAATCTGTTGCTTAAGCTTCCTTTAGGCAATTTCCTCGCGTCCTTTCCCGAGATAGTCTTTCTTTTGCCCCTTTTTAAAGCGTTTTCAATGCGTTTCAAAGCGCCCCATCTTGTGGAGGTTCAGGACGCTCTGCATAATACTATTGTAAAAGCCATAAAAGATAGAAGGTATTATGCCATAATAAGGGATGCGAAGGGGAAGGAGGCGGGCGCTTTGACGAAAACTTTTGAAAGTGGCGCCAGAGTCTGGAATTTCACAGACAGTGACGATCAGATAGTTTTTACCATAAAGGACGAGCATCCTGAAATTTACAGGTACAGGAAATTTTTGGGTTCTTTGAATGGGAACTTGAGGTCAAGATACTCAATATATGCTCCCGAAAACAGGCTGGCGGGTTTTGTATTGAATGACCCTACTTCAAAGAACAGATTTCAGATACACCTGGATTACGCCTTTTCCAGGCTTTCTCATCCTTCCTATATTTTGGGAAGCGTTTTGTTTATTCTTTCTTATGAAAGGGACAGGCCCTACCCCACTTTAATTTGGTGATTTTGGTGGGTTTTATTTTTGGGAGTTTTAAATGAGACGGAAAACTAAAATAGGTTTACTCACCGGCGGCGGGGATTGCCCCGGTCTGAACGCTGTGTTAAGAGCTGTAACCAAATCTGCCCTGAAAAAGGGTTGGCATGTTATTGGTTTCAGAGACGGATACAAGGGATTGGTTGAAAATAAATTCATTCATCTCAGGGATAGAGATGTTTCGGGAATACTTGTAAAGGGCGGCACTATTCTTGGCACGAACAACAAGGCCAATCCGTTTAAATATGTTCTTTCGCCGTATGCTAGCGATAAATTCCCGAAAGACTTATCCAGGCGCGCTTTTTCTATTTTCAAGAAAAATGGATTGACGGCTCTTGTCGCCATAGGCGGGGACGGCACTTTAACCATGGCAAACAGGTTCCATCAAATGGGCATGCCGATAGTGGGAGTGCCTAAAACTATAGACAATGACCTTTCCGGAACGGATATTACTTTTGGTTTTGACAGCGCATTGGACGTGGCGACAGACGCTGTGGATAAATTGCACACGACGGCGGAATCTCATCATCGGATTTTGATTGTTGAGACTATGGGCAGGTATGCCGGATGGATAGCGTTGAGGGCGGGGATAGCCGGCGGAGGTGACATAATTCTTATCCCGGAGATTCCCTATAAGGTTGGGGATATAATTCAAGCTGTGCGGAAAAGAAGAAAACGCGGAAAGAATTTCAGCATCATAGTTGTGGCGGAAGGGGCGCGTCCCATGGGCGGGGAAATGACTATTATGAAAAAACTGAAAGATTCTCCGGATCCTGTGCGCCTTGGCGGGGTTTCTTATAGAATAGGCGATATCCTTGAAAAGGAAACGGGACTTGAAACGAGGGTGGTCATCCTCGGGCATTTGCAAAGGGGGGGACGACCTACGCCTTTTGACAGGTGGCTGGCTACGGGGTTTGGGATAAAAGCAGTGGATTTGATAGAAGAGAGGAAGTTTGGTTATATGGCTTCCTTCAATAATTTTCGTTTTTCGCAAGTGAAAATATCCAGAGCGGTGGGGCGCCTTAAAAAAGTGGACTTAAGAACCTGCGAGGTTGAATCTGTTTTGAGGGCCGGCGCAAGTTTCGGAAATTTCTTGGTGGAGGCGAAGATATTGAAATGAGATGGGAGTATGTATACGGCGCCAATACCGCCGAAGAAATTTTATTATCCGCAAAGAGGCGAATATTCAAGATTATTATTGCCGGGCATTGTTCGCCTAAGACAGAGAAGGCGCTAAAGGTTGCCCGCGAAAAAAAAATTCCAATTGTGGTTCGGAGTTCAAAGTATCTTGACAAAATATCTCGGGGGGGAAATCATCAGGGAATAATGCTGGAGGTGGAAGAGATTTCATCCATCAACCTTTGCCAGGCGCTTGAATCCGCAAAAGGAAAAAACGAAATATGGGTTGCCATAGACTCAGTAACCGATCCGATGAATCTTGGCTCCATAATAAGAAGTTGCGCCTGTTTTGGGGTGAGAAACGTAGTAATTCCTCAACGAAGAACCGCGCCCGTAACCCCGGCCATGCAAAAATCTGCTTCCGGGGCCCTTGAAAAAGTCAACATAATAAAGGTTGTCAATTTGAACCAAACTATTATTGCATTGAAAAAGAAGGGTTTCTGGATTTATGGAGCCGACGGAAAAGGTGAAGACATAAGAAAAGTTGATTTTGCTTTCCCAGCGTTGATAATAATGGGTTCAGAGGGAGAGGGAATACACTTAAAGACGAAGGAGCACTGTGACAAATTGGTTTCCCTTCCCCAGAAAGGCGGGGTGGAAAGTCTCAACGCTGCGGTGGCGGCAGGAATATTTATGTATGAAGTAAGCAGGCGTATATAAGTTTGTTCGCATCCAAAAAGGTTATCCGACGACGTGGCAAGCAATATGTATGAAGCTTCTACAACCCCTTGACAAATTTGAAAAATCTGCTATACTTTTTATAGGCGCGGAACACCTAATAAACAAAGGCTGAGTTTCGCGCCTTTTCATTTGGAAATTCCTGTTTCTTGTAAGGATGCCGCCTGAATTTATTCGAATCTTTTTTGAATCATCAGAAAAGGAGTAAGATTCGTTGCAGAGGTTATCGCCGGTGTGCCGATAAAATGCCTTATATAATGCAGTTTGAGGCCGCCGCTTAGAGAGAAGTTGTTTCCGACGGCATAAACCGCTCCGAAAGCAAAATTGGCGCCTAATTTCCCGCTCCAGGAAGTAGAATATTTCACTCCTGTGAAATTATCGGTGTAAGCGGGTGTCCATCTGTGGTAAAGCCCCACTCCAAGCGAGGCGAAGAGGTCCACATTTTTGAAATTTTTGATTTCTTTGAAGTAGGGAGAAATGTACAATATTCGCGGCCTGCAGTTGGTGATAATTTTATGTTTGTGACCGAAGTCATAACCTATTTCTATTCCCACAGCATGCTCCTCGTTCCTTGGTTTTTCGACATTCAAGGAAAAAGACATTGCTTCTTTGTATTGCTTTGCCCAGGTTCCCCCTTTTGGCATTGAATAGCCCAGCGAAAAACCGACGAGATATCTGTCGTTTATTGTGTAAAGAGCATTAAGACTTTGTGCAGATAATAGAACAATTGATGCGAATATGATTTTTTTCATTTTTCCCTCTCAATTCAGTTTTTTAACACAAAAATATAAAGTTCCCCTTCTTCTTTCATGGAAGAACTTTCTATCTCAGCCTTTTTGCCGTGTCCCCAGAACAGGTCCACTCTTCCCGCTCCCCTAATAGCTGAACCGGTATCCTGCGCGCTCACGAACCGGGTAAACTTCTTAAATGTTTCTATTTCCCCGTTTTCATTTGCAACGGGCCTTTTTGATAGGATGAGTCCCGCCGTTCCAAGCGGCAGTGCTTTCGGGTCCACGGCTATGGAACGTCCCGTTACCAGTTCCTGCCCCATTGCGCCGCAGGGGTCAGAATATGGAGGCTTTAGCTTAAAAAAGATATATCTGGGATTCAGGTTTGTAAGGCGAATTTCTCTTTCAAGTGGCTGGAGAGTTAAATATGTTATGAAATCCCTGAAATTCATTGACGGAATTTCTCCGCAGTCGGTTAAAATCTTCTGAACACTCTTAAACGGCCAGCCGTTCGCTCCGTCAAACCCTACTTTTACAAAAGAGTTATCGGAAAATCTTAATATTCCCGAGCCCTGTATTTGAAGGAGCATTATCTCGGCCGGATGAGACGACCATGCAATGTCAAGATTCTGTCCGTCAAGTTTGCCGCTTCGTATTTCTTCCGTCGAAAAGTGTTTTACAATATTTCCGTTTTCGTCGATTCTTCCGTAATCAAAATTTACGTTCATTTCTGGAGTGGTTTTAATTAAAT